>CAYZYD010000037.1:2951-7284 GCA_964482505.1 uncultured Planctomycetia bacterium
CACCTTGGTGGCAGCCACTACCTATTTTGAACTCAAAACCCGGTCGATCTTGACCGGGGCCCCGCTCTAGAGCTCGGGCTCGTAGAGACTCCACGCATAGACGCCATCGGCGCTCTCAGGGTCGAGGAGATGAAAGATGAGCCTCGACAATGGTTGCTGTGTCGAGACGACGTAGGCGCCCTTGGGCCATACGTCCTTGCGGGGCTCGCCCGTCCCGCGCAGAGTCCTGAGACGGTGGCCTTGGTAACCTCGTCTGAGTACCCGCAGAGTGTCGACTTCTATCCGCACCGTCTCGAACTCAGTGTCCGCCTCCAATCGATCGACGGCGACGCCGTGTCTCAACAAGAGGGCAACGACCTCGGTGGCCCGACGAGGCAGGAGATAAGCCGCAGGCAGCTCGCGGCTTTCAGTCGACTTGAAGCGATCAAAGATGTCGACTTCGAGGAGATTGAGTGCACCTACGGGATCCGAAGGTCGCTCGGGTCCCTCACCTTCGAGCGAGCGCGCTTCGATAGGAACGAGCTCTCGGCCGCGTGACTCGTGAGCGAAGGCGATCCCGAGCTGGCGCGGGCGACCGGCCCCTGAGTCGCGGTCGGCGCGACGAATCGCCGCGAGCGCTTCTTTCGAGTGAGCCGCGAACCAGTCGAGAACGTTCTCGACAAACGCCGTGGTCGCGGCGACGCGCTTGCGAAAGGGGAGAAACGAGGTCGCTTCACTGAGCACGCCGAACCGGTTTCGAAGCCCGGCGTAGTTGGTCACAAAACGTCCGTGTGGTTCGAAGGTATACCAGCCACGGGGATCGCGCCGGCTCAGATTGCCGTAGTCAAACACCCGAATCCCGCGATTCTCGAGTTGCTTGCGAACCGCGGGAAAGCAGCGCTCGCGCAACATTTGGTCGAGCTGCGGATGAAGATCGGGACAGAGCGGCGGCGAATAGGTGAGATCAAAGCCGTGGCGGGTCCCATTGGTCGCGTGCAAATCGACGACGACGTCGGGATCCCAACGCGTGTAGATGTTGGCGAGCGCGGCCCGCATCTCGACCGACTCCGCCTTCATGCAATCCCGGTTGAGATCAAAGCCCTCCCCGCTCGCGCGTCGACCGATGCGAGCCGGGCCGTTTTGATGGGCACGGTTTCGGGCTTGATCGCCCCAGGCGTCGTTACCGTCGGGGTTGTAGATCGGGCAGACGAGGAGGACCAACCGGTCACGCCAGCGCGGCTTGAGAGATGGACCGTCGCGAGAGCAGAGTTTCTCCAGCAGCTCGAGGCAGGACTCCTTACCCTCCACTTCGCCGCCGTGGATATTCGCTTGGAGGTAGACGACCAGCCGCCCCGCCCGTCGCGCCGCGGCGGGAGACCGAACCGCCCGCGCCCCCCAAACAACAAGTGGAATCGCTCGGCCCTCTGTCGAGTGACCAATAACTTCGAGATGGTGGCTATCCGTGGTGCGATCGAGTCGGTGAAGCCAAGCGAGCACGGCGGCGTGCGAAGCGGTCTCGCGGTAGTCGGTCGTCTTCCCCAATCGGATCGGTGGAGCTTCGTGCTCCTGAGAGCCGACGTTCAAACCCAGGAGCACACCCCAGACGAAAACGCTCGCAGCCCGGCTCCAGCGGCTTTTCAGTACCATCCCGAGACTCTCCTCTTTTCATCAGGTGAATCTCTGAAGATACGAGATCACGCAAATCCGCTGATAGACTGTACCAGAGGAATCGGTACCGAGTCGGTGTTTCAGGACTTGTCGAGGAGGCGCGAGCGCCGACTACGTGTCGAGGGGCGGCGATTTGGTACCCGAGTCAGCCGTTACAGTCCGCTAGAGGTCCGACCGGAAAGTGCAGTTGGCGAGGGTGGGGACCACGCCGCTCGAGTTGAGATTGCGAAAACGTAGGCGAATTGGTGGATTCGCCGAGGCTTTCGCAACTCGAATCGAGCGTCGTGGGCGCCGCCCTCGTCGACTCTGACTTTTCGGCCGGGCTGCTAGTCTATCAAATCAAGCAGTTGGGTTGGCTGCGCGAGCTGATGAGAAGTCGTCCGCGAAGGTCGGTCGATCTACCATTCTCGCGGCGGGAGCACGTAGTCGGGCCAGGCGGAGAAGATGCCGGCGCTCGTAAAATCGGTCGCGGACTCGGGCGATTCGAGAAGTTGGTAGACCGTCATCGGCTCCGGGTACTTCCCGAATGTCGGTAAGAACATCGCACTGTCGAGCGCGTATCCCTGCGAATTTGTCAGGCCTTGGGTCACCAAGTCATCGCTTGGAACCATCGAGGTCGAACTCGCTGCGATCACGGGACGCAGATATGCGGTCGCTCCCGCGAAGTTGCCAAAGTCGTAGAGCATCTCGCCGGTCAGCAGGGAGAGACCCGTGAGAATCCCGGCCTCGCCTTGAGCGACGAGCACGTCAAAACCGTTGAGCGCGAGACTCGGGCTGTGATCGTCAAAGGCGTTCTCGGTCAACTGGTCGACGACGCTCGGGTCGTCGAGTGTCAATGCGAAGATCTCGCGATCCCCGGCGCGATCCGAAACAAAGATAACCCGCTCTCCGTCGGGCGAAAAAATCGGTTCGCCGTCAAAACTCGGATCGTCGGTAAGGCGCGTGCGATTCTCGCCGCTCGAGTCGACCGTGTAGATCTCAAACTGCCCTTCGAGGTCCGACTCGAAAACGATCTGGGTAGCGTCGGGCGACCAACGGGGCCGCCGGTTCCGCACCGCGCCCATTTCGTCGGTGATTTGCGTCACATCGGTGCCGTCGAGATTCATCACGTAGAGACTCAAGGGGCCCGATTCGCCGTTGGGTCCCGCGGCAAAGGCGATCTGCGATTCGTCAGGAGAAAGCGCGGGGTCGTAACAGCTCAAGCCCGAGAGCGCGGCCGTGCGCACCGGGGTTGGCTCGGTATCGGCGGCCGACCGGATCGACAATGTATAGATCGTCGAGACGGTCGGGTCGTCGTTATTAAAGTCGGGGCCACTCTCGCGATTCGATTCGAAGACGACCAGTGAACCTCCGTGCACTGCGTGCACGCCGCGCTCTATCGTGCCGGCGCCGCGCATGCGATGATCCCAGCGAGCCGCTTCGAGCTCGGCCACAATGATCGAGGGCGGCAGAGCCACGTTGAGAGTACGAGTCGCGTAGACGTAGGGCTGCAGCTCAGATTTGGGATCGCTCGCGATCTCGTCGAGGGGTCGCTCGGGATCGAGACCGCCCCCGAACGCGCGAAGCTGCGATTCTGTGAAGCTTGCCTCGAGATCGATCTCGAGGCCAAGGGCTTGCGCGTACTCGACGATGCGTCGAACCGTGAAAACAAACCGGCCCGGATTGTCCAGAGCGTCACCCGCGAGAGCGAGTTTCTCCTCGACGTCGTCCGAATCGAAGACCGCCCCGCCGAGGGTAGCGTAGATCAGCGCGGTCTCTTCGAGAGTCTCAAGATTGACGGTGATCGTACTGTCTGCGGTGAGAAGCGGGGTGAGAGCCCAGAGGGTGCGGCCATCGCTCAAAGTGAGGCGGATCCGGTAAGCGCGTTCGGATTCCACCTCCACTGAGGGCAGGCTCGCGGGGAGCTCGACCACCAAAGCCCCAGCGAGCGTTTGGATCTGAATCGTCTCGGCGGTGAGAGTCGCCGTCAGACCGAGGTCGCTCAGCAGCGTTTCGAGCGAGGTGAGGTCGAAGTCGACGCTCAACGAAACCGGAGTCGAGGGCGCAGGGTTCGTCGAACCGCCACCACCTCCCCCCGTACTGCTGTCGCGGCAGCTCACTGCAAGCACGACGATCATCAGTCCGGTTAGATAGTGCAGACCTCTCATGGTATCCCTTCGCTTTCGTCTCAGTTTGACGAAATAGATCTCGACGACGATCCCTTACACGAGAAACAGCATCGGTTTGATCAAGTCAATCGCCGACCCACTGTATCAGTAACATAAGTCACCTCGAGAATTCTAAAGAACTCCGCTGGACGGCCGAATGAGTCGGTCGGGCAAATGTGGCGAACTTGCGAGCCCTTGGCGACACCTCTAGAATGCCCCAGCGATGATCTCCTCAGAGGGATGATCTTCAGAGGATTGCGAGAGGCGAGCCAGACGGCGACCGAGTGATCTCCTGCCGTCGCCGAATCTCAAGATCACTCAGCGTTGAGTAGCTCAGGTCGAGTGCGAGCTGAGCTGAATTTGTCTCCGTAAGAAATGTAGTCGAGCCACAGAAATCATGGAGCGAGACTGTAAGCTCCTTTAAAGCGTCGGAGCTACCTCTTTAAGAGCTCCTCCGGAGCTACGTTCTCTCAAGAGCTCCTCCGGAGCTACGTTTTCTCAAGAGCTCCTCTGGAGCTACGTTCTCTCAAGAGCTCCTC
>CAYZYD010000037.1:7384-13030 GCA_964482505.1 uncultured Planctomycetia bacterium
GGAGCTACGTTTTCTCAAGAGCTCCTCTGGAGCTACGTTCTCTCAAGAGCTCCTCTTGAGCTACGTCTCAGAGAGCTCCAGCTACGTCCCAAACTGAAAGCGTTTTCAATGCCCTACGATCCAGCCCTCGTCCAGCCCATGCGCGAAGAACTCACCCGAGTCGGTGTTAGCGAACTCCGCTCGGCCGAAGAGGTCGCCGAACATTTTACCGGTCATCAAGGCACCTCGCTCCTCGTTATTAATTCGGTCTGCGGATGCGCGGCGGGCGGCGCTCGCCCCGGTGTCACCCTAGCCCTCGATCACGAGACAAAACCCGACGCGGTTGTGACCGTATTCGCCGGGCAAGACGCCGAGGCGACCGAAGCCGCCCGACAGTTCATCGGTGATCTCCCCCCGTCGAGTCCCTGCCTCGCGCTCTTCAAGGATGGTGAGCTCGTGCATTTCATGCCGCGCCACATGATCGAAGGACGCGACGCGCGCCAAATCGCTTGGGAACTCGTCGAAGCGTTCGACAAGCACTGTGCAGTAAAAAAATAGTCGTGGGCACCTTTCACAACCACGAGAGCGAACTCCACGGCATCACGGTACTCGTCGAGACTACCGACAACCGTCTCCTCATCGGTCGTTGTCACGACGAGAACGACCGCGAGGTGATCCTACTCGACGCTGACATTCACGGACCCGACCACGATCTTCCGCGCGAAGAGTATATCGAGCGGGCGATCAAGTTCGGGGTATGGGCCAAACACCCTCGACTTGTCCTGCCGAGATCCGAGGTCACCGAGATCAGGCGCCTCGGGGAGATGGTTTGAGCCAAGAACTCATCGACGACTTCTTGAGCTCCCCACCGTTTGCCGTCGTCGGCGCGAGTCGGGATCGACAAAAATACGGACACCGAGTCCTCAAGAAGTATCTCGATAGCGGGCTCAGGGCCTATCCGGTCAATCCGAAGGAGACCGAAATCCTCGGTGAGACCTGCTACCCGGATCTCAAGTCGCTCCCCGAACCCGTCTCGCGAGTCTCGATCATCACCCCGCCCGAGATCACCGAGTCGGTGGTCGAAGAAGCGGCTAGTATCGGCGCCGAGATCCTCTGGATGCAGCCCGGCGCCGAGAGCTCTCGAGCGGTGGATAGGGCTCGAGAGCTCGGGCTTCGCGTCATCAGCGGTGGTCCCTGCGTCCTCGTCTCACTCTCTCTTTGAGGCGTGCCGCGAGAGATCGTAAGGCCTTTCGAACAACCGGGTCGATCGAAACCGTTTGTCTGGCTCCGTCAGCAGTCGTGCAGCGGTGGGGTCACCGCCCTTGACATCTTCAACTCAATGCGCGGGCCGCATCACCAAACCGGGTAGTACAAGATCCGGCCCGCAAGGGCGAGCAGCGATGGTCAACGACTCCCTCAAGCAGTACGGCACCACGATCTTCGCTGAGATGACCGCTCTAGCCCAAGCGAGCGGTGCGATCAATCTCGCGCAGGGATTCCCCGATTTTGAAGGGCCGCCCGAGCTCGTCGATCGAGTCGTCGAAGCGCTGCGTAGCGGACGAAACCAGTACGCGCGAAGCGCCGGAGTCCCCGAGTTGACTCAAGCGGTGAGCGCACACCAGCACCGGCACTACGGTCTGAGTTACGACCCCGACTCTGAAGTTTTGGTCTCATCTGGGGCGACCGAGGGTCTTGCGGCTTCGGTCTTGGGCCTTCTCAACCCGGGCGACGAAGTCGTCCTGTTTGAGCCCTTTTACGATAGCTATCCCGCGCTCGTCGAGCTCGCTCGCGCCGTTCCCCAGTTTGTTCCCCTCAAATTTCCCGACTTCGCCCTCGACCTCGATCGACTCGAAGCCGTGTTTAACGAGAAGACAAGACTCGTCATCCTCAACACTCCGCACAACCCGACCGGTAAGGTCTTCGCGCGGGCAGAACTCGATCAGATCGCCAGACTCTGCCAGCGCTACGACGCGTTTTGCCTTTCGGACGAAGTCTACGAACACATAGTCTTCGATAACACGGAGCATATTCCGATCGCCTCGCGGCCCGGTATGCGCGAGCGTACGCTATCCGCCTCGAGCCTCGGTAAGACCTTCTCCTACACCGGTTGGAAAGTCGGTTGGCTCACGGGACCCCGACCTCTCATCGAGGCAGCCACCCGCGCTCACCAATTCCTGACTTTTTCGACGCCCGCGCCGCTTCAGCTCGCCGCCGCCCACGCTCTGAATTCCTGGGAAGAGAGCGACTACGCGAAGTACCGCGTCGAATATGAAGAGCGAAGAGAGACTCTCGTGAGCGCTCTCCGAGCCGCCAACTTCGGAGTGGCGCAGCCTCGCGGGACCTATTTCGCGCTCGCTGACTTCTCAGCTCTTCACAACGGCGACGATCGCGCCTTTTGCCAATACCTCGCTCGGTCGGTCGGGGTCGCGGCGATCCCCCCAAGTGTCTTTTATCGACTTCAACCCGACGAGGGAAAGCGGTTGGTCCGGTTCGCCTTCTGTAAACAGATTCCAACGCTCGAAGCGGCCGGAAAGCTCTTGCAGCAGCACTTTGCGAGCTAACCGTCCCCCCGGGATTTCGGCGGGTTGCTTATAGGATGGTCTTGCCGAAGGCTGAATAGACGAGGTCAACGGCGAGTTCGGCGGTCTGGTTGCGGTGATCGAGAATCGGATTGACCTCGACAAGCTCAAAACTGGAAAGCCTCCGACTCGCAGCGACAAGCTCCAGAGCGAGGTGCGCTTCGCGGTAGGTGATTCCGCCGCGAACAGGAGTTCCCGTACCGGGTGCGATCATCGGATCGACGACATCGATATCAAAACTGACGTGAAGAAGGTCCGCTTCTTCGAGAACGAGCTTGAGCGCCTCTTCGACAATTTCTGCCATCCCACGCCGATCGATATCGGCCATGGTGAACGCGTGAATCCCGTGCTCCTTAAGCGCCGCCTTCTCGCCTCGATCGATATCGCGAAGCCCGATCTGAACGATGAGATCGGGAGCGATCTTGGGTCCGTCAAACCCGATCGTGCGCAGCTCGTCGGGGCCGTGACCGAGCACGCAAGCGACGGGCATGCCGTGGATGTTCCCGCTTGGGCTGGTTTCGGGAGTGTTGATATCGGCGTGGGCGTCGAACCAGAGAACCCCGAGGCGTGGTGGAGCGGACCCGGGATCGAGCCCCTTGGATTCGAGAAGATAGTGAGAGACACCCGAGATCGTGCCGATCGCGAGCGAATGGTCGCCCCCGAGCACGAGCGGCGTCGACCCCGAATCGAGGGTCTCTTTGACCTCCTGCGCGAGCTGCCGGCATGCTTCCGAGACAACTTCGAGATATCGGGCCGAGGGATTACCGAGCTCTTTGGATTCGGGAATGGCGATCTCGACATCGCCACGATCTTTGACGTCGTACCCGATGCGGCGAAGACCATCGGCGATTCGCGCAAGACGCAGCGCCGATGGACCCATACTGACCCCTCGCCGCCCCGCTCCGTGATCGAGCGGCATACCAATCATCTCAAGGCTGGAAAGAGTCATCGGTCCAGGTGGAATCGCTTTCGGGACTAGTCGATTCGTTGGAGTTCTTCGAGGTGATAGTCGTGGAGCTGTTTGAAGTCGGTCCCGAACTCGTTGAACCGCTCAAGAGAATCCAGGGCGGCTCGTCCCGTCTTCGAGTCACCACTAAAGAGCGCGGCGCGATAGACAAAGCGATAAAAATCGAATCGGTCCGCATGGGTACCGCGGTCGATCGAGCAACCGAGATTGAAGAGCCGATACATCTGTTCGATCGTCGATTCGAGAAACGCTACGTAACGTTTGTCGCGCGGCGTACGGAGCGACTCACGCTGATCGCGATACTCGGTGAGCTTGGTGCGCACGAGTTTTTCGGCTGCCTGGCGCCGGTAGTCCCCGAGACGTGGCTGAGGTCGCGGTCCCATTCGACGAGGTTGAGGCCTTTGCTCGAGTCGCCGGGACAAATGCTCTTCGAGTTTGAGGTGAGGCCAAGGACCGCGAAACCACTCGACAGAGTTCCGAACCCCTCTGCCCGACCCAGCCGATACCGGCGTTTGGACCGAGCTCTCGGTGACAGCTGTATGTTCCGAGTTATCCGCGAGCTCGGGAGCGTTGATTCCGCGACCCAGGTGATCGAGTATCGACGCCGTGTCGGAAGGGGCGGCCCGTTCCATATCGACTACTTCGGTTCTCGGTTCGGCTTCAACGCCTGGCGTACTCTCGGGTACTCCCGACGTCTCGGTGGGACCGGATACTGCGGCCGGGTTCTCGCCCACTTCGACTGGTAGTCCAGAAGAGGGAGTCTCAACCGACGGTCCTTCGGTCTCGCCGACGCTCGCTCCGTCGGGCGCTGGGGATGGCAACTCAGGCGCTGTTCCCCCGCGAATTTCAGACTGCGCTTCGGCGAGTTCGGTCGAGAGCGAGAGCGAGAACAAAGAAATCACACAGAGCGCGAGAGGGAGTACTCCGCGGTTTCGAAAATAATTTCTGAGCTGATGACTTGTGACTTGATGTCTTAAAGGCTGAGCAGTCATGAGCATCTCCTCTTGCTCCGGTCGAAACCGGATTGTCAGCAGCCCGGTCGGTTCGGCTGCAGATCGCAGCGTACGATGCGGCTCATTACACCACAACTCGCGCTCGCTTCAAGCAGCGTCGCGACTTAGGAGCTCGCTCGCGGTGAGAGCCTCGCCCGAAAGAGCCCGCTCCAAGCGGGCTGATTAGCGCTTGAGCTCGGTCTCGGCCGGCTCGACAAGGCCGCTGAGGTTGTCGACGTGAAGCCAATGTCGCGCACCCTTAACCTCGTACACTGAACAGGCTTGAGGGTTGAGACGGCCGAGCTCAAAAAAACGATCGCGGACGCTCGGAGACACCACGGGGGACTCCTCCCCAAAAAAGAACGAAACCCGACCGGTCGAGGAAAGCGACTCAATCGCACTCCAGTGGTCCGTCGTTCGGTAATCGGCAAGTAAGGTTTCGATCCGGTCGAGGTCGAGACGAAACCGATACAGTTCACCGCCGAGCCGGAGTTGAGTCGCGAGCCAACCGGCCACAGGGGCGGCTATCCCACGCTCCTCGAGCGCACCCGTGAAGATTGAACGACGTTCAAACTCAGTCTGCTCTGACGTGACTTCGCGCAAAGCCTTGAGCACTCGATCGACGTCGTCGGGCCGATCCGCTTCGCTTCCGCTCGAAGCGCGAGCTGCCGTGGGATCGGCGTCGAGTATCCAAAGCGCCTTCACAGGATGTCCCAATTTCTGCGCCGACCGCGCGTACTCGACCGCGACCTTGGATCCGAAACTGTGGCCACTCACGACCTCGACTCGCCAACCGGACTCTGAAGTCAGTCGCTGCAAGTCGGCCGCACAGGCTTCTAGTGTGTCGGGAAGTGGAGCGTCGAGCGAACGCCCGTGTCCCCGGATGTCAGCGAGCACAATTCGGTAGTGGGGGCACGCTTCGACGAGCCGCTTGGCAAAGGTCATCCAATTCGCTCCACTCCCGAGGATCCCGTGGAGTTGAAGCAGGTATGGAGAATCGGGGCCCGACTCTCGACCCTCGACGACGGTTGAATGCGGCAGAAAGGAATTGCTCAAGGGACTCGCTCTCGGATTCCTAGCAGCCCGTTGAAAAACTGCTTTCGATGCGGGAGGTCGAGAATTCGAGACC
>CAYZYD010000038.1:0-12939 GCA_964482505.1 uncultured Planctomycetia bacterium
AGCAGGTGGAGGGATGACGCTAGCTACAGTGGTTGGACTTATGTACCCGGTCATCACCCTGATTCTCCTTAACACGACTTTCAAGGATGACTTTGGTGAACCTGACTATGAAGAAGAATTCAGTTAGGGACCCCTCACATTGAATCCTCCCAAGCCGAATCCTCCCAAGCCGAATCCTCCCAAGCCGAATCTTCCCAAGCCCAACTCCAGAGACGTCCGACTCATCGCCACCTACTCGGGACGTCACGCGATCCGAGGAGGAACCGGTCTCGTCTTCGTGGTCGTACTGCTCCTCGGCGGGCTCTTTATCGCCCACCTCATCATGACCCCGCTGGAACAAATCAGAATTCAAGCGAAGCGCGAGGGACAGGCGGTCACTGACGAGCAAATCCTGGCAGAAATCAAGCGTAATGCAAGACCCCTCGTAGGTTGGGTCGTCGGGGGTAGGCAATCGGACGAGCCCGATGATCGCGAAGCCGAAGTCGCGAAGGAAGAGTGGGTCGATTATCTCCTTGAAGACCAGCCAGCACTCCTCACCGCCGTGGTGTTGGTGCTCTTGTACTGCACGCCCTTTTTTGTGATTCTTGGGGCCTTCAATCTCTTCTCGGGAGACATTCAGTCGCGCGGCCTGCGCTATCTGCTCTTAAGGACAGAACGATCCAATATCTTCTTTGGCCGCTATCTCGGAACCGTCGTCTTCACGATTATCCTCTTTGGCCTTCTCTTCGGTGTCATCATTGGCTACATGGGCTTGAAGCTCGACGTCTATAGCTGGCCGGCTCTCTTGTTCTGGGGGCTGAGAGCCTGGCTCGCGGTGACCGTTTTGACCTTTCCCTATGCCGCGCTCGCAGCTTGGATATCGAGCGCCGTCGACTCTCCGTTCGGATCGCTCGTGATCAGTAATCTCCTGGTCGGCTCAATCCCACTCTTCGCGCTGCTCGGTAAGAGCAACTTTGAGTGGCTCACTTACATCGTCTATTTGATTCCTTGGGGCACGACGAACGGACTCCTTCACTACGATCTCAATCGAGTCGTTGCGACGATCGGCGCGAGTGCAATTTATTCCGTCGTCTTTCTAGCTTTCGGTTACCGGTACTTTGCGAAACGGGATCTCTGATGAATAGCACAGCCCCAGACTGCGCCATTCGCGTGCAAGACGTCTCGAAGAGCTTTGGTAGGACCCGGGCGCTTCAGGGCGTTTCGCTCAGCGTCCCTCGCCAGTCGATCTACGGGCTCCTCGGTCCCAATGGGGCGGGAAAAACCACCCTCTTTTCGATCGCCGCCAATTTCCTGGCGCCGGATCAGGGGAACATCGAAGTTCTCGGGGTCGATATGCGCAGAGTTTCCGAACTCAGAGGTCGCGTTTCGATTCTTCCGCAAGACGCACTCTTTCAGCGCAGCGTTCCGATACTCGAACAGCTTGTCTTCTTTGTGATGCTCACTGGAGTCAAACGGCCGCAAGCCGAAGACGAGGTGAGGCGCACGCTCGGGCTGGTAGGGCTGGAAAAGTATCGCAAACGGCGAGTCGGAGCCTTATCGCACGGGATGATCAAGCGACTCGGAATCGCCCAAGCATTTCTCGGCGATCCCGAAGTCATCATCCTCGACGAGCCGACCTCGGGGCTCGACCCGAAGAATGCAGCCCAAATCCGAGATCTCATTCGCGAACTCAGAGACCGGGCAAGCACGATCGTCGTGAGCTCGCACAATCTCGCCGAGATCGAGGGGCTCTGTGACCAGGTGGCGATTTTGGATCGTGGGGAAGTAAAGTTCGAAGGAACGGTTCGGGAGATCCTCTCGGCCGGGCAGGCGCTCGATATCCTCCTGTCACGTCGTTTGACCGAACCAGAGCTCAAAGCGCTATCGAAGCTCGAGTTCATCAGCGACATCACCCCCCGCGAGGAGGGACGCTATAACGTCACGCTGGAATGCGCTTCGGCTGACCAGGCGGAAGCCGACCGGGTCAGCACCGAGGTAATTCGGATCCTGCTCGATATGAACCTCGCCATCCGAGAGCTCAGAGAAGGTCGATCCCTCGAAGAGGAGTTCCTCAAGCTGACCGGCGAGCGCAAGCGTCAAGACGGAACCGCAAGCAGCCAATAAGAAGAGCGCACCCGCGGAGGTGCGCTCGTTCCTATCTCGCAGCCCGCATGGTGTTCAGGGACAAAGTCCCGATGGGATAGCGCAATCGAGCGCGTCGTCGGTAGGGTCCTCACCGCAGCCGGGGAATGGCGGCAGCGGCTCGGGGCCGGCGGCAAAACCGTAGGTCAGAATATAGATCGCGTCGACGAGTGGTTCGACCTGACCGTTGTCGTCGACATCCGCCGCGTCAAAACACTCGGGCACGGGACTCCCGGCGAGGAAACCGAAATTCAAGATGAACAGCGCATCCGCGATCGCATCGAGCCCGCCGCTGCTGTTGGCATCGCCGCGGATAAACTGAGGACCTGCGCCGGTCACTGTAAATGATCGACTGGAGCTCGTGCCGCTATTGTTATTCCAATCCGTCGCATTCGCTTCGTAAGAGATGATCGAACCCGCGGGCTGACCCGGGATCTCAGCCCGAAACATATCGTGCCCCGCGTGCATGAGGGGGATCTCGACCGGGGTTCCACCGTTCACGGTGTAACTCAACGTAGCCGACGCTCGAAAGAAGCCGCTATCACTCGTCATCTGGTCGCGAATGACCACTCGAACGACATAGGGACCCGAAGTATCGTCAGTATCCGGGAGCTGCTCGAGACTCGGAAAGTTGGGCGCGATCGTGTCGGGAGCTCCGCTGTTCATGTAGATTCGATTGACGAAGCTTCCCGATTCACCCTGAGCCGTCACCACGTCGTGGGTACCGTTTCCATCGAGATCGCCGACCTCGATATCGAGCGAAGAATCACCGATCACCTGGATAGTTCCCGAAACCAGGTTGAACATGCCTTGTCCGTTGTTGAAACAGACGCGTTCGGCTGAACCGAGTGAGGCGATGAGAAAATCGAGATCGCCATCCATATCAATATCGAGAAACTTGCTATCGTTGTCGTCAACGTTGGGATTCGAAGAATTCGGGAGACGGAGAGCGGTCTGGTTCTGAAAGTTCCCCGTACCGTCGTTGACGAGGATCATTTCACGCGAGGAGTTCGGCAGTGAGTTCGCTCCGAGCAGATCGAGGTCACCGTCGCCGTCGATATCGCCAAAGTCGTACGAGTAGGTGCAACCATCATTGGGGAATGGCACGTTTGTAAAATTTCCCAAGCCGTCGTTTATGTAGAGACGCGACTGATTGGTTTCGCGGTGCCCTTCGACACAATCGAGATCGAAGTCTCCGTCAACATCGCCAAAGATCGCGTCCATCGGCTCGGGCACCAGCGCGGCCGGAAGCCGAGTATTGGTCTCATCGGTAAAATTGCCGGTTCCGTCGTTTATCCATAGCTGTGACTGTCCCGAACCAAAGCGACTCAAGCCACCGTTGGGAAACCAGAGATCGAGATCGCCATCGTTATCGACATCGCCGAGCGCAACGTGCGGGCTGCTGATCGTCAGATTGGGAAGCCGGGAGGGTTCATAGGTAAAAAAGCCGCTTCCGTCGTTGATAAACAGTCGTTGCAGGCTGTTAAAGTCATTGGCGACGACCATGTCGAGATCACCGTCGCCGTCGACGTCACCGAACTGAACGTCCCGCGCGTAGCTGACGAGGTTTCCCGTTCGGGCGATACTCTCATCGGTGAAGTTACCCGTACCGTCATTGATAAAGAGACGAACTCTCTGCGGTTGCTGAGCCGTGAAGAAGCCACTGCCATTAGCAAACGCAAGGTCGAGGTCACCATCACCATCGATATCGGCGATTGCGCACTGATTGGAATACTCGGTAAGCTGAGGATTAGGAAGCCGACTCGTGGTCTCGTCGACAAACTGCTGAGCCTCAACTTTGGCTCCACCGCAGGCTAGCGCCACCACCAACGCGACCGCGTAGCGGCCCCGATTCCAATTCCAACTGAGTCCAGCCGACTCGATCACCCGTTTCCGCAACATCTCTCTCCTTCGAGAACACGAGCTCCGAACGAGAGGACACAGCGGCTCAACTCGGTCCAGAGCTCCTCAAGAGCCCCCGACCGTCTGACGAGAACCCAAATGGACTTTGTGGCTGCTGCCACTTTGCGCGCTAACTCTACCCCCATCGCCCTCCTGAACAACGCCCTCTTGGGCTCAAGTGGCACTCAAAAGTGAGTGACTGCGTCCGCCCAGCCAGGTGGCAAGCTGCTAAACCACACGCCCTCAAGTGGTCCCGAAATTTTTGGAATTCAATGCCCCCGGCGGTGCTCAAGAATCTTGGCGAGCTCTGGGCCCGTCCGCACTCGGTGTGCGATCCACGAACCCCGGGGCTCTCACCGTCGAGCGTCTTCGGTCGTGTCGCTCCCAAGATCGCCCTAAAACGGCCGCAATCCCGGGGAGCGACGACCCTGGCCCTGTATCAAAGTACCCGTGCATCAAAGTACCCTGGGTAGTTCGGAAGTCCGCGACCTGAGATATGGCAGTGGCTCCCCTGAATCATGGACGAGGAGCCCGTCTCCGGTCACTATTGCTCCGTTTGGAGAGTCCCCTTCGGGACGTCCAGTCCACTCTTGGACTCCGAACGAAAGCGCGCAGCGCTGGCTTAAGGGCAGGCCCCTTGAGCACAATCAAGATCCGGGATCGGGTCCGGACCACAGGCGGCGAAGGGCTCGGGGATTGAGAAGCTGCTGGCGAATAGATAGTCGAGAATCGCGACCGCGTCGGCGAGGTTGATCGCGTTATCGTCATTGACGTCTCCGGCAGCCTCGCAGTCGATTCCCTGCGCGAGGAAGAGGAAGTTGAGGATCGCAACGGCGTCGGCGAGGTCGATCGCTGAGTCGGAGTTGACGAAGCCACGACGAAAGCTCGGACTGGGCGCGAGAAAAGTAATCTCTAGATTACCAAAGCCGATCGCCGCGTCGTCACTCCCACCGACAAGCACGAAGATTGTCTGACCCGCCGCCAAAGTTACTTCGATCGAAGCGCTGGGGTCCGTACCGCAGGCTCCTCCCTCTGCACAGGCCAATCCACCGCCCAAAAGAGTTGAGTCACCCGCGGGGCAAGATTCTTCGAAAAGCGCCATTCGAGTGTCGAATCCGCAAGCCTCAAATCGGTAGAGACCTGAACTTTGAGCCGTGAAGCTCGCCCAGATCCCGCGGTGGACCACGTCGTCACTGCTCGGACCGCCTACAAACTGGGGGCAACCGAACGAACCGTCATCGCTAGCAAGTGAGTTCGAATAGGGATTGTCGCCGACCACCACGGGATTCAAACTCGCATCTTCGCAGCGGTCAAAAGCGATCGATGCGAGCGCAAGCAGCGAGCGAAACGCATTCACGCGACCCCGGCCATAACTCAAGTCGGGTCCCGGAGAGTCGTCCGCAGCGATCTCGTCTTCGGCCCCGGCCTCGAGTAACTCTTCAACCATGGCTGGGGTCAGCATAAGTCCGACTTCGTCGGCCCTCGCGAGTAAGAGCCCGACGATCCCCGCCGCGACCGGGGTCGCAAAAGAACAGCCCGAGACCGTCGTGGTTTCGTCCGCGAAAGAATCGAAGCGAATCGTCGTAACACTCGCACCCGGCGCCACGAAGTCGAGCGCGATCCCCGTCCCCGAAAAGAGAGGTCGTTCATCGTGAATATCCGTCGTCCCGACGCTGATCGTCGTCGACGCTGCCCCCGGATAACTCACGTCAGCGTCCCCGGGCCCTCCGTTACCGGCGCATGCGATCAAGATCTTCCCGCTCGCCCGAGCATTATCCAGAGCGGCGAGCAGCGACGCCGTCCCGGGAAAGTCGACCAAACTCATGCTGATGACCTGGACGTCACTCTCCCCCGCCGCAAAATTGAGCCCCTGAATCAGATTGAACAGCGTCCCCATATTGAAACTGTTGAGCACCTTCACAGGTAAGATACGGCAGTTCCAATCCACCCCAACCGTGCCAAAGCCATTGTTGGCATTCGCCGCGATTAAACCCGAGCACCAAGAACCGTGCGGGTGGTCCGCCTCGGGGTCGTTATCTGAATTGACAAAGTCAAAACCGTCGGGGTCGATCCGACCCGCAAACTCGGGATGGTCCGTATCG
The DNA here is from genome assembly GCA_964482505.1 of uncultured Planctomycetia bacterium. GTDB lineage: Bacteria > Planctomycetota > UBA8108 > UBA1146 > JAJFFE01 > CAYZYD01. Next base: position 6,126 of record CAYZYD010000038.1, read on the forward strand.
ATCCCGGTGTCTAACACCGCGATCACCGTGTCGGTCGATCCCGTGGTTATCTCCCACGCCAGTTGGGCCGAGATATCCGCGCCGTCCGTGGTCGAGTTATCCAGATGCCACAGGTCTGAGTAATAAGTATCGTTCGGCACCGAGGCGCCCCGACCCAGATAGTTGAGATCGGCCATTGCGATTTCGGGTCGAGCGATCAGCGAACGACAAGCTTCGACTTCGCGCCCCGCGGTGACGCGAGCGAGGACCGCATTCGAATTACGATCGCGCTTGATCACCACGATCTGGCGTTCTCGAAGCGTCGCTTCGAATGCCTCTTGGGCGCCAGTCTCGGGGACGAGTATCAGCTGGCCCGGCACGAAGGGATGCTGACGCAGGTCACTATCGGGGCGCTCCTGGGACCAACCAAAGTTGAGAATCCCGAGCAGGATCACAAAGGCTGAGCATTTCGAAATCACAACTCTTCACTCCAAAACGGGCTGCTAACAGCCCGAAATTCTAACCCACGCTGAGAATTCCAGCGGTCCAGAAACAGAAATCACAGTCGCAGCCCGCCCCGCAGGTCGAGTTGGTGAAGCCGGGCAGGGCTGCTCAAATCACCCCGAACCTCAACCGAAAAGGCTCTGCTCGCACGATTTCCGAAGGGGATACGGGTAAATCCTCGAGAACCAACCCTCACCGATTGAAGATCAGAAATGCAGGTGGCCTCCCGAGACAGGAGAAATCGTGAAAGAGGAGAGGGCAGCAACCGCGGCCCTAATCGACAACTCCGTCTTGGCTCGCGCTGAAGCAGTAGAAGACATCATTGTAGATCTGATCGTCCGGGCTGGGCCCCGGGTCGCAGAAGCCATTCAACGGATCCCCATCGGTCTGGCTGAGACTGAGATCAAAGGTGGTGATGCCGGCGGTAAGAGGAGTTGCGAAAGCGCATGTATCACTCGCGGGTGGACCACTGACGGCACAGCATATTTGCTCCGACGGCCCGAGGGTGCTGTTGACGCCCTCAATACAAAATGAGACCGAACCGAGAATTGGAGTTGTTAGCGGTAACAGCACAGAAGTCTCGGTTCCGCTTACTATTTGGACGAGCGCGCCGTCTCGGTAGATATTGATACCGGCGTCGTAATTCGCCCCTGCAGGTAAGCTCCAATTGAGGCTCACGTCGGTCCCCGTTATCGAGGCACAGGATAGATTGGTAGGCGCCGGGAAGGGGTAACGAACATCGATCGTTCCGATGAAACTCGTGTTCGGAGCGTTTGCGCCGAGCCGAATCAGGTAGGACTCCCCTTGCACGGTCGCGAAACTGAGGGTCTCTACTCCCAAGACCTGGGCCTCGGCGCAGTCGAGGACGTCTGCCGAATCAGCGGGACATCCATTGTCTTCGTAGACGGCGGCCCGAATAAAACCGAATGGCACAACTTCGAGCTCCGCGGTAGCAGTCGCCGTCGCAAAGAATCGGTACCAGACGTCGTTGTAAAGCTGGTTATCGGGAGCGGGTCCCGGATCACAGAAGGAACCGAGATCATCGCCATCGGTCGCCGCAAGGCTCATAAAAGGGCTACAACAGACCCTCGGCCCATTAAACGCACCCAGAGGCACGCTCTCAACGCAAACAAAAGGGACTTGATTGCTGACAAAGCGCTCGCCGAAACCGATCGTCTCCGCTCCGGCGCAAGTCTCGAGAGGGGAACCTAAGCTCGTGGTGGTGAATGAGGTTTGAGTACCCGGGACTACTGCGAGCACGACGTCATTTTCGAGGATCCGAATCTCCGAGAAGTCGAGTGCGGGAGGAAGGTCCCAAGTCACGAGATATTCACCGGGATTACTCGTCGGCGTACACTCGAGGTTGAGCACGGTCGATTGCGCTGAGAGTAGGGGCGTGAGAAAAAGAGCCGACAAGAACAACACCGCAACAACCGGTGGGAGGCGAAAGGGCTTCACAAGAACTCCTGAGGCGAATGGTTGGGGATCAGCTACCCGGCGCGGACCGGGGGCAGAATTAGTTCAGACGTTCCCGTGCTCCTCGCCTCTGTCCCAGGGTATCCACCATTTTTTCTACGGTAACAGAAGCTGCGAGTCGCTTTGGTTCTTGCGCGGCAAACGGTGGCGGTGGTTCACGCGCCCCGATATTGGCTCGCCCCGACCGGAATGACTCATCGGCCGATCTGCTAGCCCGCTACTAAAGAGCTATTTGACGCTTTGAGTCACTCTGATCAATCCTGCAAGTCGTTCTCGAAGCAAAGCGAGGCAGAACCCACCGCCTCGAGCAAGCCAAAGGTCTGGTTTGCCGTCGACACGATCTGGTCTCTCTCCGCTGCCGAGCATTCGATACGATCGATCGCCAACTTGAACCGACGCCAACGCTCGGGCTGCAGCGCTCCATCGGGATTCAGATGAAGACAGGGCAAACCCAAGTCGGAAAGGTGTCGACTGAGAATCCGACCACCATTCTTAGCGCCTTCGAACACATAGATCGGACCGACAATTGAAAGGCCCGCGGCCGCCGCGGCGCGAATCGCGTGAATCAAAGCAGTGGTTTCCTCGAAGAGCGGGCAGCCGTCATCAAGGACCCCGAGCAGCCCGTTGAAAAAATCGACTCGGCCACGAACTCGACCTTCGCTCCGCATGTGCGTTTCGCGACAGGCACGGAGCTCGAAGTCTCGCCCTCGTGGCTCGAGCCCCGTTATTCGACGGGCTGTTAGCTCCGATAAATCTTCGCGTAACTTCCCGAGCGTCGAAAGTGAATCAGGGAGTAGGTTATCGAGTTTGGTATCCCACTCGATGAGAGTCTTCCGACTATCCGCGAAGGCTTGGTGAATCGAGAGAAGCTGACACAAGTAGATCTCGTAACTCTCGACCGAGAGTTCACCTCGAGCTAACGCCCGAAAGAAGGGTGACGCTTCGATCGACCGGTGCGCGGGTTGCGTCGAGAGACGGAGCTCGCTCGAGAGGGGCATTGTTTTCATACCGGACTATCGGCCAAACCGGCCGGCTTTCTCAAGACGCCTTGGGAACGACCTCCAGCGCAGCCGATCTTACAACCGATAGATGATCTGATATGGCTCAACCCTACGGGAATGGAATCAGGTGGTCCTTCGACAGTCGACTCACCCAGACGAACTCTCCGCGGAGGCGTTCGAAAATGCGTCGATCGGGCTGATCCGAGTCGACCCAAGCGGCATGATTCTCGCCTACAATCGAGCCGAGAGCAGAATGAGTGGACGAACCCCGGAATCAGTTCTCGGACGCTCGTTCTTCACCGAAGTGGCCCCGTGTACCAACTCTCCCTCCTTTTACGGCCGCTTTCTCGCTCGGGCTAAGAGCGGCGATCTCGACGTCCGGTTTGAGTTTGATTTCAATTTCGGAATTCAACCGACTCGAGTGGTGGTTCGCTTACTTTCGTCCCAGAAGTACCCGGGTGACACTTGGATCATGGTGGAGCCTCTCCATTTGATCCTCCACTCCGCTTCGGAACAGGCGCTTCGGATTGTTGAGGACAAGGCGCGACTCCAAGCCGAAGTCGATACCACTGTTTGCGCTCAGGAGCCCATTCACCAACCGGCCGCGATTCAACCGCATGGTGCGCTCGTCGTGGTTGACCCCGACCTCCTTGAAGTAGTCCAGGCGTCCACCAATCTCGCTGAAGTCATCGGGCTCGATCCCGATGATCTCATCCGAAGAAGTATCCGAAGTGTCTTTCCGAATGAGATCTTCGCTGCGACCGAACGAGTACTCGGAGAACTTGAACAACATTCGGTCGCGGTCACCGAGTTTGAAGTTGAGTCTCGTTGCATCCACTTACGAGGGCATCGACACGGCGCCTATCTTTTTCTCGAGTTTCTCTACGCCTACCCTCAAGACACTAAACCAGCGCCCGAGGTCCTACTGACGCTTGAGCAAGCGATCGCTGAGCTCGTTCTCTGCAGCTCCCCGAAAGATCTCGACGAAAGATTTCTCAATCTCTGCCGCGAGTTCATTCCGGTCGACCGATTGCTGATCTATCAGTTTCAAGAAGATTGGACGGGCGTGGTCCGGGCCGAGCTGCTTTCCACTCGTTCAACCCACTCTTATCTCGGCGTGCGCTTTCCCGAGTCCGACATCCCCCGCCAAGCGCGTGCTCTCTACGAACGTGCCCTCTACCGGGCCGTCCCCAATATGGAGTAGACCCCGCTTCCGCTGAGTCCTCCCCTCGATCCCCATTCGGGCGAGAATACCGATCTCTCGCACTGCCACCTGAGAAGCGTCTCGCCGATCCACCGCGAGTATAACCGGCGGGCCGGAGTCGCCGCCTCGCTCTCCGCTTCGATTCTTCGCGACGGCAAACTCTGGGGGCTTGTACTCGGGCATCACGGAGTCCCTTATAGCTTCTCGCTCGAACAAAGAACTCGATTGAGCTCGCTCGTACCGGTCTACTCAGCGACTCGTCTTCGGCTCGAAAAGAAGAAGAGCGCGAAAGCCCTCGCGTGGAAATGCCAATTCTTTGAACAGATGGTGGCGAAGGCAGAACTCGCCGAAGACAAAGTCGCTGCTCTCTTCGAGTCACCCAACTCGATCCAAGATCTGTTTGAAATTTCGGGAGCCGCGCTCCTACTCGAGAACCGACTCGAGACAATCGGACGAGTTCCGGATCCGAAAGTCCTCCATTCGATCTCGAGATTCCTCGACAAGACGCAAACCGACCCGATCGAATCTTGGACGAGTCTCGTAGCAGTCTATCCTCGGGCCGCGGAGTGGACCGAGATCGTTAGTGGATTGACTTCGGTTCGAGTCGGTCGCGACCACGGGGACTACCTCCTGCTCTTTCTCCCCGAATACCCACAGGAAGTACACTGGGGCCTCACCCCGACGAGCACGACCAGTGGCGAGCGCGGCTTCCAACATGCGTGCAGCCCGCTCACCGGACACTCTCGGGATTGGCCCGACTGGACGCAACCGATCGCGGAGCGGTGTCAGGCTTATGTGAACTCAGCCGTCTCCCGCTCGCTGCGCGAACACAATGATCTGCTGCGACGAGCTCAAGCCGCGACCACCGCCAGCACCAACCTGCTCTCAAACGTCAGCCATGAACTCAGGACCCCCCTGGCTGGAATCCTCGGGGCACTCGAATTGCTCGAAGAGTTCCCCCTCGCGCCCGAGATATCGGAGATCCTCGAGGAACAGCGCGCGAGCGCCGACGCGCTGCGACACGCGCTCGAAGCGATTCTCGATTACTCGAAGTCGCAAGCTCGGGAACTGGTCAACTCGCCCGTCGAAACTTTGCTTTCTGAACTCGTCGACGAAGTCGTCAAGAGGCACGAAGCCCAAGCTCGCGCAAAGGGGATCCCGCTCTCGGGTGAAGTCAACGGATACCGAGGCCTCCTTCTCTTGGACCGGACCAAGTTCGCTCAAGCGCTCGATATCTTGGTCCGAAACGCGATCCAACACACCGACCGGGGCTCCGTCACAATCAAGGTACACCTTTCAAAGAGTGGGCGGTTCGTGACCCGCGTGATCGATACAGGCCGCGGACTTCCGCCCGACGAAAGTGCTCTCTGGACTCCATTTCGACAAGACGATGCGGGGCCGAGCCGTCAGTTCGGAGGGCTCGGGTTGGGCCTCGCTCTCTGTCGAGAGTTGGTCCACTGTTTCGGCGCCCAGGTGGGTGCCCGCTCGCTCGAACATGGGTCCTTCTTCTGGATCGCGGGCAAGTTCGAACCGATCGCAGGGGTAGAGATTGCGCAACCTCGCTCGAGTCTCCGCATTCTCTATGTCGACGACGAGCCCTTTAATCTCCGACTCTTTGAAAACCGGCTCGAGAAACTCGGTCATAAGGTCACCTGCGTTGCCACCGCCGCCGAAGCGCTCGCCGCTCTCGATTCCGAACTGTTTGATATCGCCCTACTCGATATTCAGATGCCTCAAATGAACGGCATCGAACTCGCCGCCGCCATCATGGATGACCTCGAACTCGACCTTCCCCTCGCCGCCCTGAGCGCCGACTCGATGCCGCAACGAATCGACGAATGCTTGCGAGTCGGCTTTACCCGCTACTTCACCAAGCCCGTCACCGATTGGGAGAGACTCTCTCAAGAGCTCGGAAGCATCGCCGCTCGAGGGAAGAGCTTGGCTTAACGCACCGTTCATTCGTTAGGACCGCGACGGCGAAGCTGCGCGGGCGCTGACTGGCCGCGCTATCCGGACCACTGACGATTTCTCACCACGCGATTAATAAAGTATTTTAAGATTCGGCCGCTCCCCCCGATCCAACTATCATGAAGCGTGCAACTCTTGTCGCTGCCGGTGCGGAAGACGATGGGGTTCTCTGACTCGGGCAATGGTTCGCGACGCCAAGACCAGGACTACTCCAACGATTCCTCCGACGACGTGAGCGAGCGGGACGGGAACAAAATCAGGACCGAGTGACTTAACAAAGAGAGGGCCAGGGGCCGACAACTCCATGACCAATTTGAGCGTGAATCCCACGAGCGCTATTGTCGCGACCGCGACTTTTTGTCGGCTCCGCGAATCGAGGCCGCCAGCGAGGAGGCTCGCAGCCACGGCCCCAAAGAGTGCACTATCGATACCGGAAAGGCCTCGGTATCGGGTGATCTCAGGCTGAACGATGGTCAAGACGAAAGGGATCGCTAGCGCCGAGAGCCCTACCACGGTTAGGAACCCAAAACGGCTCTGCCACTCCAACCAGGCTCCGAGGGCGACAAAGACGATGACATCCCAGAAGAGATGATCAAAGTTGACGTTGTTCCAATGTCCGGTCACGACCCGCCACCATTCCCCGCCGAGCACTTGACCTCGATCAATCTCAAACCACAAGCTC
>CAYZYD010000039.1:0-12916 GCA_964482505.1 uncultured Planctomycetia bacterium
GAGGTCGAGGGCCGGCGATTCTTGCTCGAACTTTTCGAACAGGACACTAGCCCGCCGAAAAAACTCATTCCGCGCGGGAGGCCGAGCTTCCTTCGCCCAGCCTCCCGGCGAAAACTCAAAGTATGACCAATACGCCTTCGATTCGCCGGGCACTGGTCTCTGGGGGCAACAGGCTCGAAATCTCGACCTCCCGCATCGAAATCAGTTTTTCGGGCTAGCTGCTATCGCATGCGGTACTTCAACCAACGCTTGGCATAGCTCCAATTGCGTTCGGCCGTTTTCGGGTCGAGGCCGAGGAGCTCGCCGATATCTCGGTGCGAGAGTCCTCCAAAAATCCGGAGTAGAGCGACCTTGTAGCACTTCTCATCGTATTTCTGGAATTCGTCGAGCGCGCTGTCGAGGTCGAGCAGCGAACCAAAATTTTCCTCGTAGAGAACGGTCGCTTGCTCGATGGGCTGAAGCGGTTTGGGGGGTTTGCGCTTGTGCTGATTGCGCTTTCGGGCGTGGTCCACGAGGACACCCCTCATGGCGAGCGCAGCGGTCGCGAAGAAGTGCGCGCTCCCGTTGAAGTTCTTGACGCCACCCGTACTCAATTTGAGAAAAGCCTCATTGACGAGCGCACTCGCTTCGAGCGTATGACCGACTTGTTGGCCTCCCATATACCGTTGCGCCCGGTCGCGCAAATAGTCGTAAGCTCGCCGAAATACTTCGTTACAGGCGTCCGGATCATCGCCCATTCGGATCACGAGAGGGGTGAGATCGAGGCCGCCTTCCCCCTCGAAGTCGTGTTCCCCATCCTCTCCGGTCACCACGTTCCTCTCGTATACTTACTAGTTTCCCGCAGAAGATTAGCCTTTCCCGCCACTTAGACCAAAACAATTTCGCCTTCTTGGCGGAGCGGAAAGCGCGGGAGCGCTTTAGCATGCGTTGTCAAATCTGACGAAATCCACCGAAGACCTCCGAGACCTATCCGCCCCGGAAATCCTCCCCAGTCTACGCAAGACATTCGATGCAAAGTCCAACCATGCTCACCGAATTTGGCGGAAACGCTGAGTTTCTTCAGCGCCCCGATCTTGGCAGAATTGCGTCACCGAATGGTTGGTTCTTTGAAGGAGCCCCGATGTCCAAAACGCTGTTCTTAATGTTCGTCTGCTGTTTCGCCTCACCGGCATGGAGTGAGCCCCCGACTCGCTTCTTCGTGCGGGGTGACCTGACTCAGGACGGCGCTCTCGACCTCAGCGATGCTTTCGCGACGCTCGACTTTCTTTTTGTGGGGCAGAGTCGCTCTCCCGACTGTCTTGATAGCGCCGACTGTAATGACGACGGCGCCCTGGACCTCTCCGACCCGATTCAACTCTTTTCGGTCCTCTTTGGTTCGGCCACGGCACTCGCCCCACCGAGCGCCGAATGCGGCTCCGACCCAACCCCAGACAGTCTCAATTGCGATAGCTACGCACCCTGCACCGCCGACCTCTCCAACCTTGTCGCGGTGGGCGACTCGTTGATGGCAGGCTTTACGAGTGGATACTTGCACGAGGACTACCAGCCGAGCGGCCTCGCGAGCCTGATCGCGAATCAAGCTGGCCGCGATCTCCCGCTCCCCCTCATCGCCGATCCAGGCCTCCCCAATCTCCTCACGATAACGAACCCGGGCTTCCCGCCTGATGTCGCTCCGCTTCCCGGCGTAACGACGGGACGCGTCGATCCCACGCTTCAACCCCGCAATCTCGCGGTGCCAGGGCAGGATGTCTGCGAAGCGCTGACCACGCTGCCCGACCCAAGCCTGAGCGTGATCGACGATCTGATCTTGGGGCTTCCCGGTCTCAACCAAGGCATCGCTCGCACCCAGATCGAATGGGCCGAAGAGCTCGATCCGACCACGATACTCGTCTGGATCGGCAGTAACGATGTGCTCGAGGCGGCCCGCGGTGCTGACGCAACTCTGCTAACCGACGTTGCGAGTTTCGAAGCCGACTTTACCGAGATCATCGACCGGCTCGCCGCGACCGGCGCCACACTCGTCGTTGCCAACCTCCCCGATTCCACGGTGATTCCCTATCTAATTCCCGTGGAAGTGCTCGGCTTCCTGCTTCAGATACCAGACGACGAGGTCTACAACACCCTCGACGTCGGTCCGGGTGATCGCCTCGTCGTCCTCGCGCTCACCAAAGCGCTCAACATATTGATGGGGAGCCCCGATCTCCTTGAACCCGCCGACGTATTGACGGCAGCGGAATCTGCCGAGATTCAAGCCCGCACCGATACCTTTAACGCGCTGATCGCGACCGAAGCCGACCGGGTCGGGGCGGCGCTCGTCGACACCAATCAACTGCTCAATCAAATCAGCGTGACCGGTCTCGCGGTTGGCGGCCAAGTCTATACGACGGCACTCTTCGACGGGATCTTTGGCTTTGACGGACTGCACCCGACCCCGACCGCCTACGGACGAGTTGCAAACGAATTTATCGAAGTGATGAACGGCGCCTTCGGCACCGAGCTCTCTCCCGTCGACCTCGAGCTGATCGGTGCGAGCGACCCGTTTCTTCCCGCTCCCCCATAACAGTCGGTCCGCAGTCAGTGCGGGCTGAGGATGAGCAGTCCGCGCGGAGTGCGTTCGATTTTGAGCCGGGTGAGATCGGGGCGTGACTTGACGCATGCGGCAAACGCTGGCGCGGTTAGGAATCCTGGGCGAATTCGAGCCCTTTGGGCGCAAGCCGCTGCTCAGCGATGCCCAGAAGGAAGTCGACGCCGAGGGCGAGCATCGCGGCCGGAATGGCCCCCGTCAAAATCAACCGGACGTCGTCGAGCTGCAACCCCGTGAGGATCGGTTCGCCGAGTCCTCCCGCCCCGATAAAGGCGGCCAGGGTAGCCACCCCGATACTGATCACAGTCGCGGTACGAATCCCGGCCATGATCGTTCTCGTGGCGAGCGGCAACTCGACTTTGAGTAAGACTTGGTGATCCTTGAGCCCGATTCCGCGAGCCGCTTCGATCAGCTGCGCGTCGATCTCGCGAATCCCCGTGTAGGTATTTCTGAGGATGGGAAGCAGCGCGTAGAGAAAAAGCGCCGCGATCGCTGAGCGCGCGTCGAGCCCAAACCCAGGGATCGGGATCATAAAGGCGAGCAGCGCGAGGCTCGGAATCGTCTGAATCACGCCCGCAACCCCGAGGATCGTCGGCGCGAGCTGCGGTTTGCGGGTGAGGAAGATACCGAGCGGGACCGAGAGCAAAATCGCAAGCAGGACCGCACGAAAGGTCAGCCATAAGTGCTCGGCCGTCAGCGACACGATCTCACTCCGCCGCTGCCAAAAATAGACGAAGAGCCCCTCGCGCTCCGACGTCTCGTCTTGCGGCGATTCCTCTAGGCCGTCGAGGAGTTCCCGCGACCGCAAGAAATCGCGAGCGACCCTGGCGTAGCCTCCCCCCTCAGCTTCGATTCGGAAATTGAGTTCCCGCATCGTGTCGTCGTCGATGGCAAACGCGAGTTGCTCGAGCAGCGGCTTGAGCTCGGGGTGTCTCTTGAGCACAGCGTTTCGAATGATTGGGGCGGCGTCGTAGGGGGGAAAGAAGGCTCGGTCGTCTTCGAGCAACCGCAGATCGTAGCGGAGCAACTTGCCGTCGGTCGTGTAGGTATCGATGAGATCGAGATCACCATTGTCGATCGCTTGGTACGCGAGCCCGTGCTCGATTCCCCGAATATCCGGGATATCGAGATCGTAGGCCTCGGCGAGCCCGGGGTAGCCGTCGAGCCGATCGAGAAACTCGTGACTGACCCCAACCCGGATCTCCTCTTCGTGCGCTTTGAGATCGGAGAGTGTGCGCACGCCGAGCGCTTCAGCTTTCTCGCGGTCCATGGCCATGGCGTATCCGTTGTTGAAGCCAAACGGAGCGAGCCAGGTCAATTGGTAGCGCCGATCGAACTCGGTCGCCACGTGCAGATAGACACGAAGCGGATCGGTCACCCGCTCCTCCTCCTTGAGCACAACACTCCAACCGGTCCCGGTGTAATCGGGATAGAGATCGAGATCCCCTTCTCGCAGAGCTTCAAAGACGAGCGTCGTCCCCCCGAGCCCGAGCTTGCGCTCCACTTCGAGATCGGTGTGCGCTTCGATGAGCTGTGCCATCATCTCACCGAGCAGTCGGCTCTCGGTGAATGCCTTGCTCCCGATTCGGATCGTGTCTGAGTTTGCCTGCAATCCCGAGCCGGCGAGCAGAGCCATCGCGAAGAGAACCGTGGTCAAAGGTCGCATCACTTCGTCCCCTCATCGAGATGGCTCTTCAGAAACGAGGCCGCAAACTCGTTCGCGGGCCGCTCGCGAAAATCCTCTTCGGTTCCCACTTGTACGAGCCGCCCCGCGTCCATCAAGGCCACGCGACCAGCCAGCTTAAAGGCTTCTGCCATATCGTGGGTCACCATGACCACGGTCTTGTGAACCCGCTTGAGCAGGCTCGCAAACTCCTCGTGGAGGAGATCGCGGGTGATCGGATCGAGCGCCCCGAAGGGCTCGTCCATCAGAATACAAGGAGGATCGAGCGCGAGCGCCCGCGCGACCCCGACCCGCTGCCGCTGCCCTCCCGAAAGCTCGAGGGGGTAACGAGACGCAAATTCATCGGGAGGCAGATTGACGAGCTCGAGTAGTTCCCGCCCCCGCGCCCGACTCTTCGCCGCGCCCCAACCCTCAAGCTCGCAGAGTAACTGCACATTGCGCTCGACCGTCATGTGCGGAAAGAGCCCGCCCGTCTGCACGACATAGCCAGTACTTCGCCGCAACCGGATCAGGTCCCACTCGAGCACGTTCTTGCCTTCGACGCGTACCTCCCCCGAGGTCGGCTCGATGAGCCGATTGATGAGTTTCATCGTCGTCGTTTTGCCGCAGCCGCTCGTACCGATGAGCGCCACCGTCTCCCCCGCCGAAATCTCAAGCGAAAACGCATCGACCGCCACGACCTCCCCCCCATGGGGATCGCGAAAGACCTTGGTCACGTCGATGAGTTCGATCAAGTGATCTCCCAATGAAGAGGGCTCGAGCCCCCTCGAAACTCCCGCCACTCAGACGACCTAGTGTCCTGTTGAAGTACGGCCGAAGGCGCATCTTCCGAGCCACAAACTGCGCGGACCCAAAAGGAGAAGCCCGCAAATCGCCGAATTGAGGCTGGATTAGAATGGGTACCTGAGCTGGCCAGTGTACGTCCGATAGCGCCTGCGGCATCCGCGGTTCGGTGCCCGGCCGGTGACGCCTTCTGGGTGAGTGGAAACTCAAAAGGGCATAAGGCCGCAAGCTCGTGAAACAGAATTCGCTGAGACTTTGAAGCGCCTAAGTAAAACAAATCTAACTCGAGAGCGCCAGGACGGGTGCCGTACCGACCTCCGCGCTCACCACGGAGTCCGATCCAAGTCCAAGCCCCGTTCCGCGTTCTGGCGACCGCGTAAGAAATGACGGGCAAACAAGCAGGGGCCTGTTGACAGGGCCGGATGGATTGGATAACACTGTTGGGCTTAATTAGAAAACCGTTCCCCGGTAGCTCAATTGGCAGAGTAGGTGGCTGTTAACCACTTGGTTACTGGTTCGAGTCCAGTCCGGGGAGCCAGTCATTTTAGGGGCCTGTCTCGCAGGCCCCTCTTTTTGTTTGGGCTTTGCCCAATCAAAAATTCACCCCAACTAGGCTCGCTTTGCTCGCGGGGGAACTATCGCGCGTGGGGCTCGCTTCGCTTTGCGGGATCCGGAGTCATTTTAGGGGCCTGTCTCGCAGGCCCCTCTTTTTGTTTGGGCTTTGCCCAATCAAAAATTCACCCCAACTAGGCTCGCTTTGCTCGCGGGGGAACTATCGCGCGTGGGGCTCGCTTCGCTTTGCGGGATCCGGAGTCGACTGTTCTCCACGCTGGTCACTCTATGCCACCTGCTAAATGACCGAGCCATCCTTGGTGCAACTCTGAAGCACTTTATCTTCGAAGGTCGGGTTGCCCAGCGGTCGCTTCTTGCCACCCGCCTTATCGATGTACACGCGCTTTACCGGCGGTGCGTAGTAGCGTCCCGACTTGAAACGACCGAGGAGATCCTCAAGGTTCTTGTCGAGTTCACGAGCGTAGTCGGAGGCCGTTTGGCCAACGATACCCGTCGCGCCACTCTTGCGTGTTTGCCGGTACGCTTCTCGCAAGAGGTCCATGTCGATGTGATAACTGAGACTCGTCAAACAACGATCCCGATTGACTCTCGACAACTCTGCTATTCGACACAGTTTCGTTGAGACGCGTGAGAGGCTTGGCATCCTCTACGCCTTCCCTCTGTCGATTCTGTAGTGATGCACCGCAGCGATTGTTCCCGGTACTCCCTGGTCCATCAGAGCGACGACACCTGAATTGAATCTTTCGGGGCTAAGGGCTTCCGGCTCCGAGAAGCCGGGACAAGCGCCTCACGGTGCTCGTGTGAGTCCCGTCCAGCAAAGTTAGCGACCGTTGGAACTTCAGCACTGTGACCCGTCGGCCCGCAGATCGGAAGCCGCAAATCTTCGTCGGACTCGAGCGGTAGTTTATTTACCCCCGCCGTCTACCCGATGTCTTTTATCTCCTTTGCAACTTTCCGTTCGCGCTCGGAGAACTCCGTATCGGATCGACCGTGGGCTTTATCGGCGGCCTCGGTCACACCCACGAGCATGAGGGCAACGACCGTTATGATTGTGATGAGAACGCCGAATGAGAAGATCGCAATGACCATTAGACCGGCCTCTTGGTCAGTATGTAAAGATTTCCGGCCGCCAACACGGAAGGCACCCAGAGTCCAACAAAGAGCCCTTCTTCCCGGGATCCTGAAAACCAGAGAGAGACCGATACGAGTAGAGAAAGACCTGCTGCTCCCAAAAGAAGATTCCGAGCAAGATTGAGACGCCTACTAGAGTCGACTTTGGTCGACGGTTGCGACAATTCTGCAGACATGCTACCTCCTAAGTAACCGTGTTCGCGGGTTCCTCAGTGTGGTTTCATGCACATGATTACCAAGCAGTCTTGGCTCTCGACTGGTCCGAATTCTCTGATCTCAGTTATCTCAGTGAACAAGAGAATGCCGTTCCGGTGTCACTTCCATGACTTGAGTAATGGCCATCGAGGCGACACTCAGAATAGGTAACGGCTACCGGCTGGACGCGCGATTGACGGGCTGTTTAACCGCGAAGACTTCCGGCAGCACCCAGCCCGCCACGATCGATCGAGGGTTCGTCAGAAACGCAGGCGAATTGGCAATTCGCTCGTTCGCAGAGTCGTACCTCCGTCTCATCGACGCGGGCAAAGAGGCCGGTACCGTTCGCCGGACCGCTGGCTACCGATAACGGCCGTTTCGCGAAGCGAGTCGAGCCATCGAGAGTCTCGGCCGCCCGCGCGTACGGGGCGAGGGGTAGTTACCCACCCCTCGCACGAACTCCACTAGAAACTTCTGGACGCGGAGTGCGGGACTCTTGAATTCCTCTCGGTCGGCCGACTTTGCTCTCTCAGGCAGCCATGAGGTTTTCGCGGTGCTTATCGACTACCCACAGAGTAACCCGCCACTCGACATTCCGCTTCCGAGTGGTTCCACACGTTTCTGACTTCTAAACTTGTTGGTTTATTAAGGGCTCGTTGCGACTTACCTGTCCAACTATGCCGGAGGCAAAGGCTCCCGCATGACCGACCGCACTCTCGTGCTAACTAATCCGACGGATAGGCGCGGCGATAGAGAGAACCCAGCAAACCTATCCAACCGCATTTAGCAGGACGGGGCCGGCCCTGAAAGAAAGAGGAAATTGAGCAGGTAAATCGCGTCAGCGAGGTTGATCGTGCCGTCATTGTTTGCGTCAGCTTGAAGACCAAGATCGCCGGTTCCCGCAAAGAGTCGGTTTAAAAGATCGACGGGGTCGGCAAGATTGACGAGGCTATCGCCGTTTGTATCTCCACAGGTGCTCTCGGGAACCAGCCAGAGCTCGAGCGTTCGCGGGGTCGTCGAGATTTCTAGATCGGTCCAAGTCAGGAGCCCTCCCTCATCGGCGATAATCCCTCCCTCGTCGATGACTTGACTCGCCTCACGAAACTGCCAGTTATAGCTAGCGAGCGGTTCGGTGAACGGCACGGGCAACTTTCGAAGCGTGAGGTCGGTGAGCGTCGCGGTCGCCGGCGCGCTCGGGGCGAGATAAAGTTCAATCGCCCAAGCTTGAACTTGAGTCGTCGCAGCACCCAGGTTCCAGCGGAAGTGGGCGTTTATCTGACCTTCGTCGGGGGAGTAATCTTGGGGAGTCTCCCCGAGGTCGTTGTCGATTCCTGCATTTGAGAACGCAGGAAGTGGCTCACTGCGTCGCCATTCCCTTTCGAAAAAGGGAGTCCCTTGCCCGTGACCCCCTTGTCCCCAAGCAAAATTATGTGCCCGTCGCGTCGTGGTCATCGCTTGCGCGAAGGACCAGACTGGGTTCCAGGCAATAACAGGATCGTTGGGAGCATTGGCAAAAGTGATGTAGGGCAATTCTTCGCTGCTACTTGCTTCCAACCAAGACGAATTATCGAAGTAGTCCCAAACCGAATCGGCCTGGACCGGGGAATACCCATATCGGGCCAACTGCTCATTGCTGTAGGGAAGCCCCCAGCTCAACCGTCCGTACCCACCCAGTTGTTCGTACTCCCAGGTGAGATCTTCCGCAGGGTTCACGTTACCGACAACTCCGTGCAGATAAGCGATGAGTGCGCCGCTTCGCAGTCCAAACATATTGACGGCCGCTCCGCCCATAGAGCCACCCTGCAAGAAGATTCGGTCCATATCGAGGTTGTACGTATCGCGCGCAAAGCTAAACACAAAGTCCCAAGTACGAGCCCAGAAAAACGGCTGAACCGTTCCTTCCGACCAAGGTCTCAAGTCGTGAAAGTACTCGTGAAATGCGGTGTAAGAATTGTAAATCTGGTGGTTCATCGTCAGCAGGACCGCGCCTTGGTCGTAACCATACCAGCTTCGCCAACCGGTGAAATCACCACCCCACGCGTGGGGTTCGATGGATAGTGGCGGGCTTGCGACCTGAGTATCTCCCTGCGGAATGCCTAGGCGGTAATTGAAGGGTCGTCCCGGAACGCTCCAATCGGGTGTCTGTGCCCAACGCACGTAGTCGCGAAGAGTCATATCGACGAAACTAAAGAACCAAAGTCCGTCGAACGATTCTTCACGCCAGAGAAGCGTCAGCCCGGGACCCGATTCTTCGAGGACAGGGCCTGTGCTGCTAGCTGGAAGGGTCGCAACAGAAAAGGACTCAGCACCATTCAAAGTGTGGCTGACGAGATAGTAAGCGCTGACCTGAGTATCCCCCTCGACCCGCCGCACGTAAATCCCCTTGCCCGGAGGTGCGAGGTCAAAATGGTCGACCGGTAACCTAGGAATGACGACTGGATCATCTTGACCAAACGTCGGGTCAAAGGCAGTGATCTGCCCGTTCCAACCCGTATGGGGTGTTATCTCATCCACGAGCTCGGCCTGCGCGACTGCCTCCAGACTATCAAAGGGCGTCGTTGACCGATAAATCCGGTAACGTCGCTTGGGAGCAACCGACGGCCGGGCCGCAGACATCGCGGCCCGGTACCCGCCCACCGTCCAAGTGGAACCGAGATGAGCCGGGTCGATTTCGTCGAAGGTCACCATCACATCGCCCTCCCGACAGTTTGCGACAGTGGTTGTGACTGGAGAGATTGGCGAGGGAGCAGGACGATCGCAGAGAACATCGAGGGAAATCGTATCGCCGAAGCCTTGACCGGGTTGAATCACATTGAGCACGAGTTGCCCCGAGTCGACCGCATTCTTGACAGACTCCGTCGCTTCGAAAGTCAGATAACGAGGACCAACAAGTTCTAACGTCGCTCCGGCTGGGTCTTGGATAACATAGGGTTCAAGCAATGAGTTTGGTGGGGTCGTGGTGCGAAATGACTGCGGATCCCGGTACGGGTCGAGGGTCGCACGGAATACTTGCGACCCTTGAATCGCCGATAAATCGATCGTAATCGTCCCAGTGATCGGTGAATAGGTGACTGTCCCAGGGTCGGAGCCGAGCCCAGTATTGGTAAAGCTACGCGTCGAGAGCTCACTCAAGGACCCGGCTGACAATTGGCTGTAGAGCGCGAAGCTCACCACGAAACCGACGAGCCAGAGTTTTGGTCGCTTGATAGCGAGCATGTGCTTCCTCTTCTCATTGGTTGGATCTGAACGACCCAGAGCGTACCGCTTTTCTGCTCCTATTGTCGAGCGAACTACGCGCTGCCACTGATAAGCTGAGATCGAGCTGAAACGAGAGCGGGAGCTTCGCAGCCCGCATTATTCACGAGCCCGCTACTGCGAAGTCGCAAGGCGTCCGCTCGCGGCGTCAGACGGACGCTTTGTGACTCGCTACGCGGTTCGTGAATAATGGGGGGCCCGAATGTTTCTGTAAGCGACGATCCCGGGCGATGGTAAAGCTGTCTAACTCGCCAGGATGAACTTGGAGAGCTTCTCGTGGGCTGAGGACAGCGCGCCCTACCCTCCGAAGACGACACTTTAACGAAAGTCTGCTCCCGCATGACTAACCCACGTCCCCATGTCCTGATCGTCGGGGCCGGTCCGACGGGCTTAACTGCCGCGGTAGAGCTTCGAAGGCGAGGGGCCTCGGTTCGTGTTGTCGAAAGGCGAGCCAATCTTTCGAACCTATCGCGCGCGGTCGGAATCCAGCCGCGCTCTATGAAGATACTTGAAGCCTCGGGCGTTGCCGAATCGGTGGCCGCGGAGGCAGTCGTGTTCCAAGGTGTCATCTTGCACGCGGGGGCGCGCGAACTCGCTCGTCTCCCGCTCGACTTTAGCGAAGACTCTCGGCTCTGGGGACTGGCCCAAAACCGCACCGAACACCATCTCCTTGAAGCGTTGACCCGTCTCGGCGGCCAGCTTGAATTCGGAGCTGAGTTTGAGTCGCTCGAGCAAAGCAAAAACGGGGTCACGGCGCAAGTCGGCGGTCGAGAGGTTCGGTCGGACTATCTCATCGGAGCGGACGGCGTCCGATCGACAGTACGGGCAAAGATCGGATCGTCCTACGATGGATTCGATCTGCCAGGTCGCTGGTCAATCGCCGATGTCGAGGCGGTCGATTGGCCCGACGCGAATTGCTTTAAGGGCTACCTGCTTCCCGAGGGTCAGGTTTGCGTTGTAGTACCCCTCGAAGCCCAGCGCTTTCGAGTGATTTCAAGCTTACCCGACGCCCTCGCGGCCCTTCCCGTTCCGATGTCGGTAGATAACATCCGCAATCAGGGCACCTTCAATATTTCGGTACGGCAAGTCTCTCACTACCAAAAGGGGCGGGTTTTCTTAGCGGGCGATGCTGCTCATTGTCACTCGCCCGCGGGTGGGAGGGGTATGAATCTCGGAATCGCGGACGCGGCCGATCTCGCCGAGCGCTTGGTCACGGGACGGATTGAGGGATATCACTCCGGTCGTCACCGAGAAGGTGCCCACGTGCTTCGGTTCTCAGAAAACGCGCGCCGCAAGGTGATGTCTCCGCGTCGAAGGCCTTTTCTCAGAGCCGCCCTGGTCATCGCCAAACTCGCTCCCCCACTGGGTCGCCTGGCCATGCGGCGGTTCGTAAGCGGATGACGTTCTGACCGGCATTGTTCATGAGCTCGCGACGGCGGTGCCTCTGGAGCTAGAAATTCGAAGAAAGATCTTGGTTTTTCTTGGCCGCCGGACGGTTCGACGCTGCTTACACTCCGGGCGATTCTCGTTCGAGACGCCTCGAGCCCCGCTTGGGAGCAAACTAAGAATTGAATAGGACGCTGGATATCTGTCTGGCGATAAAGCCACCGTTGGAGGGCGACATGCGAATTGCTTGGCTCTTGATCCTGATAGTCAGTGCGAACTTAGAGGCTCAACCCGGAGAGCTTGGCTGTCCCGCAGCCATTGAAACTGAGTTTATGGAGCTCCTCAACAACTACCGGGTCGCCAATCTTCTGAACCCGGTCGAATTTGATGGTCGGCTCGTGACGGCCGCGCAGTCCTACGCCAACCGAATGGCGAGCGAAGACTTCTTTTCTCACGTCGCCCCCGACGGCGAAGATTTCGTCGATCGAATTCTCGAGGTCGGCTATCCCCTCGGCGGGACATCTGAATTGATCGGGGCGAGTTACGATGATGCGACGACTATGTTCGATACCTTCGTCAACTCTCCCTTACACCTCGACTTGCTAACAAACCCCAGCCTCACTCATATCGGGGTCGGGTTTGCGACCGAGGCGAACAGCGAATGGACGAACTACTGGGCTCTCTATCTCGGTAGTAGCTTGACCACCGAGCCGACAAACTGCTCGTTCCCATTCAGAGTCGGCGATCCCAATTCAGACGGTTCGGTCAATCTCGCGGACTCAATCCACACTCTCAACTTTCTCTTCTCCGACGGACCCGAGGGCTGCTTGGCGGCGATGGACGTCAATCAGGATGTCTCGGTCAATGTTGCGGACGCAGTCTACTTGCTCAACTTCCTCTTCGTCTCAGGCCCCGACCCACAAGGCCCGCAGTGCGGCCCCCACCCCGCGGGACTTCGGTGCGCTGAGTATGACCAGTGCCCTTGAACAGCGTTCAAGCGTCTGCGTAACCCCCCGACCGAGGCCTGGCTCGTATCGTAGCGATACCAATGCAATGCTGACGCGTCGATCCGTTATCGCAGACGCCAACAGGTATCTTGACTATCTCTTCTCGGGGGAGCCGATCGATTGCGAACTCGCGAGTGATTTCAATCGAGGCGGCGCCAGCAACGTGGCCGACAGCGACTTCCTGTTGAATGCGCCCTCAGTCACTCCGATTGAGATCGGCAATACGTAGGCGCGTGAACTACCGCCAGTCTTTTCTGCTTGCGCCCTAGTGTCCTGTTCGGAAAGTTCGAGCAAGAATCGCCGGCCCTCGACCTCCCT
>CAYZYD010000040.1:0-12906 GCA_964482505.1 uncultured Planctomycetia bacterium
TTAGGTCTCTGTCGACCGCCCGGTATCCCGCGAGATCCTGAACTCGTGCACGGGAGTCCGCGTTACATGGCGCCCGAACAGTTCAGTCGAGACGAGCGCATCGATATTCGCTCGGATCTCTTCGCCCTCGGCGGCACCTTTTACCACTTGCTCACCGGGCGCCCGCCTTATCTCGCCCGGACGGTGGCCGAACTCTACCGCGTGCAAAAGCGAGACAGTGTGCCAGCGCTGCGGTCGTTGCGCCCCGAGGTCCCCGGGCAATTCGAGGCGATTATCATGAAACTCCTCGAACCCGCTCCCGAGCGGCGATTTGAGAGTTGTGAGGAGCTCGCTAAGGCGCTTCGCGAGTTCGACCCCGGGATCGAGATTATCGACCCCCCTGCCTCGATCGAAAGTGGCTCGAGTAGTGAACCCGAAAGGCGGCGTCTGAGGCTGCCCGTTGCGCTCGTTATCGTCGGAGTACTCTTCGGGGTTGCGCTACTCGCCTATCCGCTGCTCTTCCCCGCTTTCGATCGCGATTCCGATTCGGTGCCGGTCGTCGTTGAGAAGACACCAGAACCGAAGGCGACCGACGATTCCGAACTGACGAAGACTCCGGGACCCGAGGGCGCTGAGGATGGTCCGACTTGGGAGAGCCTCTGGTCGCAGCCCGAGCGCCCCTACCCCGCACTCTTCACCTGGCTCGACGAGAATCCAGAACACCCCGAGCTCGCCGCTCGACGACAGCTCGCTTCGAACGAGTTTAAACGCGAAGCGACCGAGAGTTGGCGCGACTGCCAAGCACGCGCCGCCGCTCTCGAGGAGGAGGGACTCTACGTCGACGCACTCACCGCGCTCGCTCGATTTCCCGAGCGACTTCAGATCGCCAACTACGCGGATTCGGTGCGACAAAATCGTGACCGGCTCGAAGAGGCGCGCCATCGTGCCGCGCTCGAGCTCGCGATTGGTCTGGGTCGCGCGCTTCAGAGCGGCAATTACCCGCGAGCCTCTCGGATCTGGGGCCGCGGGGTACGAGTCGGTGCGATCGGTCGATCCTCGTTTGAGGAGTTGGTGCGCAAACAGCTCGGGAGCGAGTCGCTCGAGGTTGAGCTTGAAAGATGGTACGCGGCAACACCGGTCTCTGCGTACGAAGTCGCGAAGCGTCGATCCGAAATCAGAACCGAGTACCACGCGCAGACGCCTGTCACGCCCGACTGGCTCCACCTCGCCCGCGACCCGTTGACCGAAGTTGTCGCGCTGCTTCTCTTCAAAGAACCCGAACTCAGCGGGCTCGACGATCGACGACTGCTCGAAGGTCTCTTCGACCGCGGGCTGCTCACCCAACTCCCTTTCGAGGTCGTGGCGGCACTCTATCGCTTGCTCGAATTCGACCCGACTTCGCTCGAGGATGAAATCGAAGCGGCGCGGATGTACGAGGCGCTCTTCGGGGCCGCCCAGGCGCAATCGGTTGAAGAGTTCGAGAGTTACCGCGCGCGGATCGAAGCGAAACGCTTTGAGGGTTGCATCGTGGCTCAGCGTTGGTCACGCGAGAGCCAGAGGGTCCGGGGCTGGGTCGAGCGCAATCGCCATCTGGGTCGGCTTCAAAAGGAGTTTGAAGTTGTGAGCCAGTGGAATGAAGCACCTCGACTCGAGTGTGTGTTCGGCTCAGAGGTCACACTCATCGACTGGCGCTTTCGGCCCAATCGCTGGCGCGTGGAGGCGGCCGGTCTGAGCCCGGATTCTTCCGACGGGCTCGAGGTGATCGAGTTTCGCCTGCCGCTCGAAGGCGAGATCGAAGTGCTTCTCGACTTGAGTTTCTCAACCCCGAACTGGCGGACCGTGGTGAGTTACGGACCGCTCGCGGTGGCGCTGAAGCGGCGCGAGAACGGCGAAGTCGCGATCGCAACGGCCTCGAGTGAGCGCGAGGCGTTCTCAAAACTCGAGGAGCCCGCGGCCCGAATCAACCTCGAAGCGGGGATTTCTCAGCAGAACCGAATCACCATGAGTTTCGGACAAGAGTCGATCGCAGTGAGCGTCGACGGGCAGCGACGCGTCGTCGACCGCGTGGACGCTAGCCTGCGCAATTGGCTCGTTATCGGACTTCCCAACTCAGCTACTCTCAAGCGAGTGGTTCTGAGCGGGCATATTCCGATTTCCTATCTGAGGGCGCGAAATGGGGACGGCGTTAGGCGTTAGTTTGCTAAGTAGTGAAGCTGAACCGGTCCTCCCCTTGCTCACTAGAAGTGAATCAGTTCGGGCTTTCCCCGAACAAATGCGCTTGCTCGTGGGGGTGAATCAGTTTGGGCTTTGCCCAAACTGAGAGGGGCCTTCGCGAAAGGCCCCAAGTAAAAAAGTACGCACGCGGGACTTAGAGGGTGATTCGGGGGGGGCGGGATTCCTTAGGCGGCAGGCTTTCCCGCCTTGTTGTAGCCTTTTACTGGAGAGGGTGGGGCGTCCAAGGGCCGTATGAGCGAATTCCAGCCGGATACGTTTATCAATAATCGCTACAAGGTACTCCGTCTCCTCGGTCGAGGAGCGATGGGAGAGGTCTACCTCTGCGAGGACGCGATCAAGATCCACCGCTTGGTTGCGCTCAAGGTGCTCAAGTCCGATAAGCTCGAAAGCGAGGCGGACTTTTGGTCCAAGGGGGAGTACGAAGCGCTCACGCGGCTCCGCCACCCCAACCTCGCCAAGGTCTACGACTTCGCCCGAGTTCAAGATTCTGAAGATTACTATATCGTCAGCGAGTTTATCCGGGGCGAAGACCTGCTCTCGGCTACGCAAGAGATGGAGCTCGACGAGTTTTTCGACATCGTCGCGCAGATCTGTCGCGCCCTCGAGTACATCCATAGCCAAGGCTACGTCCACTTTGACATCAAACCCGACAACATCCTCGTCA
This sequence comes from uncultured Planctomycetia bacterium, assembly GCA_964482505.1. Classification (GTDB taxonomy): domain Bacteria; phylum Planctomycetota; class UBA8108; order UBA1146; family JAJFFE01; genus CAYZYD01. The sequence continues at coordinate 2,879 of CAYZYD010000040.1, forward strand.
CCCGCGAAAAGGCAGTCGGCGCCGACGAAGGCTCCAAGGTCGAGTGGAGTCCGAGCCATCCCGGAAGTACCGATCGCTCGGGTACCGGTCCCGCTCGGATCAAGTTGATCGACTTCGGTCTGGCCGAACAGATCACCGGTACCTTCAATTTCGCGATCAAAGGGACCTTCTACTACGTCGCGCCCGAGATCATTCAAGGCCGCACGCCGGATAAACGCGCCGACCTTTACTCGCTCGGGGTGACGCTCTTTCAGATATTGACCGGCAAACTCCCCCTCGTCGGGGACGACGGCAAGGCGATCGACCGCAGTCGGATCAACTGGCGCGAAGAGATCCGACAAGAGCTCGAAGATCGGCCGAGTTGGATCGTCGAGATCCTCGTCCGTCTGCTCGAGGATGATCCCGACCAGCGCTTCCCGAGCGCTCGCGCGATTATCCAGTCGCTGAGTTCGGGATCGGGTCGACACTACGAAGTCGAGACCGCCGAGACGCAGGTCTCGTATCTCTACAGCTCGCGCCTCGTCGGTCGCCGCAAGGAGCTCAACCGTCTCAAAGAGGAGGCGGAGACGATCTTCGCTCGCCCCGACAAGCCCAACAAGGAGCGCACTGGGGATACCTCGGTAGTGACGAGGTTACTCCGCGGCGGGGATCCTCGTCCTTCGATCTACATCGTGAGCGGTGAGATCGGGGTAGGGAAGTCGCGTCTCTTCGAGGAGTTTATGCATTTCTTGCGGATGCGCGAGATTCCCGTCCACACCGGTAACTGCTATGAGACCAGCCAGGACGCCTACCACCCATTTCGCGAGATTATCGAACAGCTCGCGCTTGCGGTCGGGCTCGAATCGGAACCCTTCCAAGCGCACAAAGCCGCCTTGATCCGGCTCTGCCCCAAGCTCAAATCGAGTCAGGATCTCGGTGATACCGAACGCGGTTTCCGCCCCGATAAGGAGCGGCTCTACTTCATCGACCACCTCGCGAGTTTTCTCATCGACGCCGCCGCGGCGATGCCGTGCGTGATCAACCTGAATAACCTGCACTGGGCCGACGAAGCCTCGTCCGAACTCCTCGCCTATCTCGTCGAGAAGCTCGTCGAGTTTGAAGTCAACCTGCAGGCGCAGCTTCCATTGATGATCACCGCGACCCTCCGTAGCGATGAGACCTTCTCAGACAGTCTGCGCAATTGCCTGGCCACGCTGCGCCAAGAAGAGCGCACCGAAGAGATCATCCTGCGGCGACTCTCTCGGGCTCAGATCGCCGAGCTGATCCACAGCATGCTTCAGGTCGATGAGATTCCCACCCAGTTTCTCGATCGACTCGAAGAGCGCACCTCGGGGAACCCGCTCTTTATCGTCGAGACGCTCAAGGGTTTGCAAGAAGATGGCATCATCGCGCGCGAAGGGGATCAGTGGAAGATCCGCACCGGAGGGCAACTCAGCCGGGTCGAGCTCCCGCACGGGATTGACGCAATCCTTCTGCGCAGATTCCAAGGGCTCGACAGTAACCAGCGCAAGGTGCTCGAGGCGCTCGCGGTCTACGACAAGCCGATGTCGGTCAAGCTGCTCGAGAAGCTGCCCGAATTCGAGAACAGTTCGGTGATCACCTCGCTACGCGAGCTCGAGAACCGGGGCATGGTCTCAAAGACACTCGACAGCGGTAAGCTACAGTTTTCTGTCAGTCAGCCCAAGTTGCGCGAGATCATCTACGACAATCTCGAACCGACCCGCAAGAGTCGACTGCACCGATTTCTCGGCGATATTCTTCTCGAAGACAACGGCGACAAAGAAGAGATCATCGAGGATATCGCCTCGCACTACCAACACTCAGACCACGACGAGAAGGCGCTCGAATACACGATTCGGGCCGCCGAGAATTGTCGTCGTGTCTTTGCTCATGAACGCGCGGTCGAACATTACCGGCGCGTGGTAAAGCAGACCGAAAATCAACCCAAACACTTTCGGGTCTGGTTCGAGACGCACGAGCGCATCGGAGATATCGGTACGCTGAGCGGAAACTACGAACTCGCGCAAGGTAGCTACGATTATCTTCTCGAAGCAAGTCTCGACGAGTCGTTCAGCTTTATCGATCGCGCTCGAATCCTGCGCAAGCGGGGCAAGGTCGACGAGATCCGCGGCGAGTACGACATCGCGCTGAGGCTCTACAAAGAGGCGAGGGATCTCTTTGAAGAGAGCGAGGACGAAACGCGCGAGTACCAAGCCGAACTGGTGCGGATCTACAACGCGATCGGCTGGGTTTACGTCTGCATGGGCAAGTACGACCGCGCGATGAAGATTGCCGTGGATGCGCTGCGCAAGATCGAAGGGCTCGACGAAAAAGGCGAGCACGCGATGATCTTCTCGACGATCGGCAGCGCGAATTACTTCAAAGGAAATCTCGATCAGGCGATCGAGTTTCACTCGCGCGCGCTCGAGATCCGCGAGAACCTCGAGAATGTCCCCGATATCATTATCTCGCTCAACAACCTCGGAGATGCCTACCTCGCCTCGTGCGAGTACATGGAAGCACTCAAGCACTACAAGCAGGCGCTCTCCGCAGCCGAGGAGATTGGCGATGCGTTTGGCCGCGCCATGGCGCTGCACAATTTATCGAAGACCCATCTCTCGCTCGGTGCTGACAACACCGCCGAGGATTTCCTCGACAAGTCGCTCAAGCTCTCGCGCGACTTCAAAATGCGCTACTTGACGACTTCGAACTTTCTGTTGCGGGGCAGACTCAGACGTCGCGGCGAAGAGTTCGCAAAGGCCGAGAGCGATCTCTTCCGGGCCCTCGGTGTCTTCGCCAAGCAGGGGACTCGCTGGGGATTGCTCCACTGCCTCCTCGAAGTGGCTGAACTTCAGAGCCAGCGAGGGAATCTCGACGAGGCGATCCGGCTTGCTCAAGAGGCGGTCGCGACTGCGGTCTCGCTCAATGTCGTCATCCTCGAAGCGCGGGCCCGGCTCCTCGAGATCAGTGTCCTCCGTTCACTCAACACCGAATCGGCCGAGTCGCTGATCGATCGACTCAATATCATCTCGCGCACTCCTGACGTCGGTAAGAATGTCGAACTCCTCGGTCAGATCGAGATCGAACGCGCGGAAATCCTGGTCAAGAAGCGCGAGCTCGACGAAGCGCGCGACGCGTTCCGGCGCGCCGACGAACGGTTCCGCGAAGTTGCTGAGCGACTGCCCGCTGAGTATCGGGATCCCTATCTCTCAACCCACCACGTCGCGATCCCGGGGCTCGGGCCCCGCAGCCCTTTCCGCGAGGTCGGGGGTCGCGATTCGGACGAAACGGTCGCGGTGCCCGCGGCTTCGCTCGGGGTCAAGCCGACCCCCTCCTCAGCTCCCCCGCCCCCGCGAAAGCCCGAGCCGTCGCTCTCGAGTCAGGATCAGGAGTTACTCAGGGTCGCTTCGCTGCTCCAGGAATTCAGCCAAACGAGCTCGCCGCGCACCTTCGCCGAGAAGGCGTTGAGCTGTCTCATCAAAGCGGTTTCAGCCGAGGAGGGCTTTCTGCTCACTTGCGAGGGAGATCGGGTTCGGATCTTCTGTGCGCTCGATTCGAGACTCGAGCGGGTCAAGAAAGCGGGGCGGAGGATCTGCCTCGAGGCACTCGAGTTCGTCTGGAGCAACTCGACCAATATCTTTGCGCCGCGAGTCCTCGACGACGAGATGGTTCAGGGATACGAAGTCTTCTACCGCGAGAATATCTCCTCGATCTGCATCATCTCGCTCTCGGAGTCACCACGAGCGGCTCTCTACCTCAATAACCCCAATCCAGAACACGTCAATCCGCCGATTGGGAGTCCCGTGCTCGCCTCTTATCAGAATCTTCTGCGGCTCACGGTGCCACGACCCTCGGTTGTGAGCTGAGGGCGGAAGAGAATTTCGGGACGAATCCCCCTCAATCCCGCTTCGTTCCGGTACGGGCGACCCGTTATACTCGGGCCCATGCCCCTCCGACTGGTTTCAACGACTTGTTCTAACACCGAAATCGTCTGCGCTCTCGGACTCGAGAAGTCGCTGGTTGGTGTCGATCGCCATTCAGACTATCCACCCGAGGTCATCGGAGCTCTGCCCAAGGTCGGACCCGATCTCGGGATCGACGTCGAGGCGGTCGCGGAACTCAAGCCCGACTGGGTCCTCGCTTCGCTCACGGTGCCGGGGCACGAGAAGGTGGTCGAAGCGCTCGAACGCGCGGGGTTGCCCGTCGTTGTGATCGCACCGACTCGGCTCGAGCACCTTTACCGCGATATCCGTCGGATCGGTGAGCTCTGCGGTGTCGCGGCTCGGGCAGACAGCCTCGCGAGCGAGCTCGAACGCGAGGTCGAGGCGCTGACCGCACCCGAGGTCGAAGCGCGCCCCAAGGTGCTCGTCGAATGGTGGCCGAAACCCGTGATCGTGCCGGGGCGAAAGAGTTGGGTCACCGATCTGCTCGACCGGGCCGGCGGCCTGAATCCTTGGGCGGATCGCAACGAGGAGAGCTTGACAGTCGAGCCCGACGAGGTGAGACGAGCTCGCCCCGACGCGGTCGTCATCAGCTGGTGCGGCGTCGATTACCGGAAGTACCGGTCCGCAGAAGTCTACAAGCGCGCCTGGCAGGGCGTGCCCGCGTTCGAACGTCGACAGGTCTTTACCGTACCCGAAGCGTTCCTCGGGCGCCCGGGACCACGGCTTGTCGAGGGCTTGCGAGAGTTGCGCCGAGTTGTCCAAGAAGTAGTCCGCAAGTCGGACGGGCCGAACACCGATGACCCCATTAGTTCTTAACTGACCGAGTGAGAAGAGACCAGGTTGGGTATTCATAACCGCGACTACATGAGGACCTCGAACCGAGGCTTTCGTCTTCCCGACAACTGGGGGGCGACCGAAATCATTGTCGGGATCAACGTCGCAGTCTTTATCGGTTGGGCATTCTTCAGGAATAACTTTGCTTACAATGCGTTATTTCTGTGCAGCACTGAATATCTCGAGCAGTTTTATCTCTGGACTCTCGTCACGTACGCCTTCTCACATGAGGCGCCGATGCACTTGCTCTTTAATATGTTCGTCTTTTGGAGTTTTGGGCGGTTCCTCGAGCGGGAATGGGGTACACGACCCTTCATTCTCTTCTATCTCGCCTCCGCGTTTATCGCCGCCGTAGTTCAACTGTTTTTCGCAGCGACGGGACTGATCCCCAGTAACCCCTTCCTCGGAGCTTCGGGTTCGGTCATGGGTTATCTGCTCGCCTTCTCAGTTATGATGCCCAATCAGCGGATCTACCTGTTTGCGGTCATCCCGATCAAAGCGATTGTCTTTGCGGGATTTCTGATCGCAATCAACTCGCTCGGCTTACTTCTTCAGATAACCAGGTCGGAGGCCAGCCTGTTCGGAGGCAGAACGGCCTACGCCGCGCACTTGGGCGGCGCTCTCGTCGGTTATCTCTACGCGCTACACCTGAGGGGACGGATCAACCTCCCACTTCCGCGATTGAATCAACTCAGCCGACGACCAAAGCGAAGGCGGCGGCGGTCATCGTCGAGCTCCAATTCGGGGGCTGCTTCGCGCAGCGACCAACTGAAGCCCGAGGATAACGCTCGGCTCGACCATCTTCTCGAGAAGGTATCGCGCGGCGGGCTCGATTCGCTGACCCCCGAAGAGCGCGATTTTATGATCGAGATGAGTCGGCGTTACCGGCGTTGAGCTGGTTTGGGGATTGGTGGCGGCAGCGCTCGCTTCGTCGCCAGGCGCAACGGCTTATTCGCGATCTCTTCGGATCACCGGAACGACTCCGCGAGAGTTCGCTGCGGCCCGACCAGTACGGTCGCGCCGATCTCAAACGATTTGAGACCGACGCTTCCGGGTCGCAAGTCACCGTTATCTATTTTGGTATGATCCGACACCCGCGTCCCTACGCCTTCTCGCGCCAGGCGCATCACGTCTACGAGCTCTACCGGTACGAGTGCGAGACGGGTGTGATCACGGTCCACGATTCGGTCAACCTGACCCGCGAGCGCGGACGCGATAGCGATTGAGATCCCGACTCTCGCTGGATACGCCAGGCGCTACCCGTCCGCTCGCGCCGAAGCAGACGTCGATATATCCCTCAACGCTCAACGCATAAGAAAAGGGCCTCACTCGAGGCCCTTCTTCTCGGTTTGAATTTTCGCTCAACGTGGACTCAGTAAGTGAGGTCGACTTCGTGCGCGACTTCGAGGAAGCGCGCGAGGAGGTGGACTGTCGCTTCGAGATCGGGCCCGTAAATCGTCTCAACCGTCGAGTGAATATAGCGCGTCGGAACCGAAAGCGTAATCGAGGGCACCGCGTCGGCCGCACGCTGGATCCCGCCCGCGTCGGTCCCGCCGCGAGGTAATACCTCGAGTTGGTGCGGAATCTCATGCTTGCTCGCGAGCTCTTTGAAGACGCGAACCAGTTTGGGCGCGCAGATAAGCGACGAGTCGAGAATCTTGATCCCGACCCCTTTGCGGAGCTCGGTGATCTGCTCCTCGGGTTTGGCGCTCGGGACGTCGCAGGCGAGCGTGACGTCGATCGCGATCCCGATATCGGGTCGGATGCGGTGGGCGGCCGTGATCGCGCCGCGCAAGCCAACCTCTTCCTGTGCGGTCGCCACCGCGTAGATGTCGACTTCATGTCGCGAGACGCGCTTGACGGCTTCGATCAGCGTGTAGATCGAGACGCGGTTGTCCATCGACTTGCACGAATAAAAATCACCGACATCGACAAAGCTCTGATCGAGCGTGACGGGATCGCCGACTTGGACCTTCTCGCGCACTTGCTCGACCGGGAGCCCGACGTCGACAAAGAGTTCGTCGATCTCGGGGATCTTCTTGCGCTCTTCGGGGCTCATGATGTGAATCGGTTTGCAGCCGAGGACTCCGACGATGTCGTCGTGCTCGTTCGAGAGGATCTTGACCCGTTTGGCGATGAGGGTCTTGGGGTCAAAGCCTCCGAGCGGTTGAAGTCTCAAGAACCCCTTATCGTCGATGAACTTGACCACAAAGCCGATCTCGTCCATGTGTCCCGCGAGCATCACCTTGCGCGGCGAGTCGCCCTGCCCCTTCTTGAGCGCGATCACGTTGCCGAGGCCGTCGCTCTCGATCGAGTCGACGTGCGACTTGATCTCTTCTCGGTAGATCTTTCGGATGCGGTCTTCGTAACCGGGAGGTCCCGAGGCTTCGCAGAGCTTCTTGAGGAGCTTCATACTCTTCTCCTGAGGGTTGAGTCGTTTCATCCCGGTCCCTTACACCCTTCCCTCGAATCTGTTTCGAAGAAGTGAAGACCAGCCGCTCGAGTTTCTCGCGAGAATTCCCGAGCCTGTCAAATTAAGCGATTGAATTGACGAGTTCAACTCGAGCCTCGCCCGGATGTCGTTTGTAAGGATCGCGGACACCTCAATCGGGCTGCCAGAGCGCGAGCTTCGATTCCCCGAAGCGCTTCTCTCGATAACCGGACGCGAAGCGATCTTTGTAGTCGAACCGACTTGGATACTCCCAGGCCAGGCAACCCTCAGGCTTGAGCCGGGACTTGAGGCTCAAGATCAGGGCGATCGGGTCTTGCGCAGTCGAGGTCGCCCTCTTTTTAAAATCGGGAAAGGGAGGATCGAGAACGATCAAGTCAAAGAGATCGTCAACCGCTTCGCCCACACGAGCGTTGAGAGGTGGGTTAGGGGGGCCCGGCGTTACTAACTGGTAGGCGTCTCGTGCGAGGACTCTCGACTTACCGTCGAGTCCGAGTCGAGCGAGGTTGGACTTGAGGTGGTTGATCACGCTCGGGCTCGACTCGACAAAGGTCACCCGCCAGGCGCCGCGCGACAGCGCTTCGATACCGAGTGAACCCGATCCCGAGAAGAGATCGAGGACCGTCGCTCCCTGGACGCGCTCACCGATCCAACCGAAAAGCGACTCGCGCAGACGCGCTCGCATCGGTCGGACCGCGAGCCCTTCAGGTACCTCGACGACTTGTCCGCGATATGCGCCCCCGACGATTCGAGTTCCCCCGGGTCTCACCGAACTGCCACCGGAACCCGAGCGCTCCCCGACTTGCGTCCGTTCACGTCGTAGGCTTCGAGTTCAAAATCGTAGGGGCCGGGCGGGGTTCGCGCGGGAACTTGGTAGCCAAACTTGAGCGGCAGCACCGAGCCGACATATTCGGGATCTTCGACAAAGAAGGGGCGCGAGTTATCGAAGATCGTGCCGTCTTTGCGCACGAGCCGCGACTCGAGCCGGATCTTGGTCTTCGAGACGCCGCTCCGCGTACCGCTCACGACTCCTTCGAGTATTGCTTCGAAGGTGACGACGTAGCCGCGGTTGAGTGGCTTACCCCGAAGTGGCTGACTCTTTTTACCCGAGCTTTTTGCAATGCTGATCGGTTTGAGGTCGCGGATAACGAGCTCGCGTGGGCGAAGACTGTCGCGCTTGAGTACACCGGCGAGCAGATCGTCGCGACGCTCTTCAGCCCCGAGGTGATGGAAAAACGAGGCCATGCTCAGTCGGAGCCGAAGCCCGGGTTGTTCAATCTTTTCAAAGCCGCGCACGATGAGATCGTAATGCTCCAGTTGTGACCCGACCTCGAGCTCGATCAAGGCGAGAAGGTCCAAGATAATCTGCTGCGCGGTGACATCTTCTGCGAGTGTCCAGGGTCGACTCACCCCGACGAGCTTCTCGAGTGTCTGCGACTTCTCGCGAAAGAGAGCTTCGGGTACTTCACCCGTCTCAGTGTCGCCGTTTGCGAGCTCGGCGGAATCGGGCTCTTCGACACCGCTCACAGAAGGTTGTGTCCGCAACGATTCGCCCTGATCAAGCGGACGAACCGAGACATTTGAGTTGGACACGGGATCGGGTTGCCGGGGTTCCGGTCCCACAATCCCAGTGTTTGGTGACCCAGCATTTGGTAACCCAGGAGGGTTATCGATCGGGTCGTCAAAAGAAGAGCGAGCGGTCCGTTCGCCGAATCTCGTTTGGGTCGCGGAGATGACCTCGGTTGATATCGGGGGAGGCTCGAGTGGTTGGTGTGTTGTGACCGGTGGCGGCTCAACCTCTTCGGGGGAATCGGCTTGAACCTCGGGGGTCGACTGGCAAGCCCCGGTCAAGAGGGTAACCCCAAGGAGCAGGCTTACGAGAAGAGGGCCGAGCTTTGAGATTCCCAAATGCGGTAGGCCAAAGTGCGATAGGCCGAAGATATGCATGCCTGCCTACGGTAAGGCCCCGGAACGATCGATCATCGAGGTCCTCCCCTCTCAAACGCGTGATAACGAGTCGGACGATGGACCGACGAGAAGCTCTCAGATCGGTCGGTTCGAGGCGGGCAGCTTGCATAGTCGACCAGTTGACTCGGGGAGTCGCAAGACCCTACTGGCGTAATTTCCGGAGCTTGCGCTCCTCGATCTCCTCGCTGAGCACCCGAAAACGGTTGAGCAGATCGCGGTACTTATCGCGCGGGTAGGCGTAAATCGACTCCTTGGAGATCCCACGCATGACCCGGTCGGCTTCGTCGAGATGCGACCCCTCGTCGTCGAGCTTTGAATCGATCATGTTGAGATGGCCCCGCACCAGATTGAAGGCGAAGGGAATACTCGCGGGTTTGAGGTAAGCGGCGCGCTTGTAATCTGCGAGGGCGAGCTTGTGCTGACCGAGGAAGGAGTAGATCTGGGCGCGATCGTGCCAGGCTTCTGCGTAGGTCTCGTCGTAGAGAATGGCGAGGTTGAGCTGCTCGATCGCCTGCTGCAGCTGCGGGCGAATATCGACATGCCCGGGCTCGCGGAGACGGGCGAGCGCTACTGCGCGCATGTGGTGTTCTTGCGCGGCCCGCTTGGGATCGAGCTTGGGATTGAGCAGTTGGACGGTGGTCGGGCTCTCGATGAGCTGTTCGTTGCCGGCGAGGTCTCGGACCCGGATGCGAAAGCGTAGCGCTTCTGAGTTGATGAGCGGTGGACGCCAGGTGTAGCGGCCATGTCCACCGGCCGTGAAGGCGCTCTGCTTGAGGATTTGCCAGTTGGAGCCCCCGTCGAGCGACAATTCGAGATTGCAGCCGGCCCGGGGA
>CAYZYD010000041.1:0-12765 GCA_964482505.1 uncultured Planctomycetia bacterium
GCTCGAGTGCTGCTCCGCCTCGAGCAAAACTCGGCTTCCGAAGTGTCTCGGCAGGATCTCGCCCGGGGACTCCGGCGGCTTCAGAGCATTCACGAGTCGGGCTTTGATCGAAATTACGTGATTGCGATCGCCGACGGCGACCGACTCGAAAGCCAACTCGCCTCATTGCGCGAAGCGGGCAATCCGGATGCTCGTTTGAGCTACTCGCCCCAAATCGCGGGCGCGAAGACAGTCTACCGACCGTTGACCGAGACAATCATCGAACTCTTCTACGAGCTCCCGAGCGTCGGCTTCAAGGTTTACCGGCAGGAGTTCGACCTCGCTGCCAATGCGAGTTTTAGCCGAGGATACGCAGAACGCGATCCTCGTCGCCTCTTTTCAACGAGTCTCATGTACCCGCTCGCCGGGGTGAGTCCACTCTCGGCGGTGTTGGCGGGGGATCTCTTTCTCGAGCAGGGCGAGCCCCATCGCGCGGCTGCGGCCTATGACTCAATCCGACGTGATCACCCGTCGCTGAGGGAACGGGCTTCTGATCAACTGAGCGAGGAAGTCGAGTCGAGACCGCAAGGTTTCGCGCCGTTATCGCTCGAGGCGCTCGGACGTCGGCAGATCCGACTCGCGCGGATTCTCAACGAACCCGATCGATATATGCGTTGGAAGGGCGTCGTAGCAGAAGCGGAAGAAATTCTCTTTGAATCTAAGGGGCCAGAGGTCGCACCGAGTTTTGAATTCGACCGCATCGCTACTGAATCGCCTTCCTACTGGATGACCAACTCGCTCGACGATCGCACCCTTCGGCCTCCGACGGGCGTCGGTCGACAGCTCCGCTTCGCTTGCCCGGCCACCGTGACTGAAGAGTATGTGGCGATCAACACGCCGACCTCGCTCCATATGCTCGACACTCGGTCGGGGTTGCTCCGCTTCGATCGCTCTCAGTTTCCTCTGCTCCACCAACTGAGTCGGCCTCAGCGCGAGGAGTTTCGGGCGAAGTACTACGAGCGCGACGCTCTCTTACGGCTCAAGCCGATTTTCTGTGGATCCGTCGGTGAGCTCGGTCTTCCCAATCTGGGCCCGGTAGTTGTAGCGAGCTACGCCTCGGGTCTGGTGAGCGTCGACGAGAAATTCTACAGCTACCCGATCACTTCGACCGTCTTTCGCCGCGCCCTGACCGGTCTCGGCTTTGGCACTCGGAGGGCTCAGGTCCTCTGGGATACAAGCCGCGCCAAGCGACAGTTCGACGACGACCTGCTCGCCAAGTTGAGCTTCAACTCGACGCCGGTTTACGCGGGGGGGCGGGTCTACGCGCTCGGTTGGAACAAGACCGGCTTTGTCGATTGCTACCTCGTCTGCCTCGACGCTGCCAGCGGAAGGCCACTTTGGAAGACGCTCCTCGTCGGCAACCAGATCGATCTCACCATGTTTGGCGAGATCAAGTTTGAGCCCTTTGTCGGTTCCGTCGCCGTGGCGGACGGTCGCGTCTACGCTTGCACCAATCTTGGAGTAGTCGCTTCGGTTCGCAGCTGGGACGGATCGGTGGAGTGGATCAAGCCCTACGACGTGATCGAGCTCGAGACCAGCCGGTACCGAAGTAACAATCGGCGCAATGTCGTGTGGGGGCGAAATCCGATCCTAGTAGACGAAGATCGAGTTTTCGCAGCGCCCCTCGACTCACGTTTTCTCTTTGCGTTTGAGCGTTCGACGGGTCGTCTCCTGCAAAAGAAGGAGGCGAGACACCTTGGCAAATATGTGCTCGGCCTCGACCGAGGCACCATTGTGATCGCAGGGTCGAACAAAGTAACCCAGGTCCTGACTCGCGATATCGAGCGGGTGACGGATGTCCAAGATCTTACGCTCAACCTGTCGGCGCGACCCGCACTTATCGAGGCCGGCGTGATCTACACCAATCAGAGTGGAGTCTGGAAGCTCGACTTTCGTAACGGGAAAAACACCCAGCTCAGCGCCTTTCGGGCACCGCCCAGGCCTCGACGACGACGAGTTGCCTCGTCGAGTGAAGGCGAAGTCTCAATCTTCGGAGATTGGGTTTTTGTTTCCTCGTCGTTTTACACGACTGCTTATCGGGGGGTGCAGATCAAGTGATTAATATATTGTCTTCGGGTTGTGCGGTCGAAGTGACCGCTGATAAAAGGAGAGCTGCTTTGTTTTCTAACCTTGTTTGTCGCAGCGTCCTGACTCTTTTGCTTCTTTGCTTGGCTACCCCGCTGGAAGCGCAAGAGCGCGCGGCTGCTAGTGATCACGCTCCGGTGGCCCCCCCGGCTTCGGAAGTGATCGATTTGCGAGTCGATGATCGAGTTGAGCCCCTGGGAGAGATTCTTCTCGCCCAGGTCGACGACTCTGAGAGGCGTCGCCGACGTCGACCGATTTCCAAAGATGAACTCGACCTTCTCGCCCGCGACGCGGTTCTCAAGGGACTTCGCTACTTGAAGCGGACCCAAAATCGTGACGGTTCCTGGACCGAGAAGATCGGCCGCAAAGTCCATAACAGTTACAAGGGTCGCGTCAACAAGCACGTCGGCGTCACCGCGCTCGGATCGATGGCTTTCCTCGCCAATGGCAGTGTACCCGGCCGAGGTCCTTACGCCGAACAGATCGAAAAGGGCCTCGAGTTCATTCTCCGCTCGGTTCAAGACAACGGTTTTATTTCCGTTCACGAGTCCAGGATGTACAGCCACGCTTTCGCGACGCTATTTCTGGCTGAGGTCTACGGAATGACGGGCATGGATCGAGTCCAGGACCGGCTCAAAAAGTCGGTCTCCTTGATAGTCCAAGGTCAAAACCCCCAGGGAGGCTGGCGATATCAGCCCGGCGCTCCCGACGCCGATATGTCGATTACCGTGTGCCAGGTCATGGCGTTGCGGGCCGCCCACAATGCCGGAATCCACGTGCCCAAGATTACGGTCGATCGGGCGATCGACTACGTCAAGCGTTCCTACAAACCCACCTACGGCGCCTATGCCTACCAGATAGAGTTTGGCCGTTCGCAGTCTCGACACTCATTCGCGCTCACTGCGGCGGGAGTCACGGCGCTCTATTCGGCTGGAGTCTACGATCACGAACAGATCGACCAAGGTCTGCGGTTCATGAGCCGCGAACTCGGCAGCTTTAGTCGCCGGCCCGGAAGTCGTTTCGATTACTACTACGGGATCTACTACGGAACCCTCGCCGCGTTTCAGCGTGGGGGAGAGTTCTGGGAGCGCTGGCACCGCAAGGTGTGGACCGACCTAATCAATGCCCAAGACCGAGACGGATACTGGGAAGACCTCGTCGGACGTAACTACGCGACCGCGATGGCCTGCGTCATCCTGCAGATTCCGTATCAGTATCTTCCGATCTTCGAACGTTGAAATGAGGGCCTGCTTTGTCTTCGGCCGCACTGCCTGAGCCCGTTACGAGTCTCGACAAGATCACCCGGCTCCGCTACCGACGCCGGCGTCTCCGTTCGCTAGACGGTTTGCTTCGGCTAGCGGCTACGGCGGCGATTCTGGCCTGGCTGACTTTCTTTCTAGACTGGGCCCTCGACCTTCCCATCCCGGTTCGGTTGATTCATACGCTTGTGATCGCCTCGCTCTTTGCGATGGCGCTGAGAATCTTCGTGCTCACGGCCCGCCGACCTGTCACTGACACGTGGCTCGCCAACCAAGTCGAAGCGCAGCGGCCCGAGCTACGGCAGTCGCTTATCACAGCCGTCGAGCTCGCGGGACAGGAGAATCCGCGCACCCGGCGCTATTCACCGGTACTGCTCGAGCGAACGGTGAAGGAGGCCGAGGAGGCGATTCGAGAGGTCGACACGGCTGCAATCGTCTCTTCGCGGGGAGCGGTCACTTCTGGCTTAATCCTCACCACCTTGGTCGGACTCGGCGTGATCGGAGCCTACCTCCAGCCAGGACTCGCGCAGACTTTTGTCGCGCGCGATCTGCTCTTCCGGGACGAAGCGTGGCCACGCGCCTATCTTCTGGTAGTCGAAGAGCCGACCGAGCGAACCTCACGCATCGCCATGGGAGATTCGCTGACTGTCCTGGTGCGCAAGGAGCGGGGGGGCTCAAAACGAGTTCGTATGGACGTCGAATTTGAAGACGAGTCCGAGCAGACCTTCACCCTCGAAAAGAAAGAAGAGGCCCAGGCCGGCAAGAATCGGTATCGGCAGGTCTTTTCGAACGTGACCCGAGATTTTTCGTTTCGAGTACTGTGCGGCGACTACCAGAGCGCGCGCTACCGCGTCGAGGTCAAAAATCGCCCTCGGATCGAGGAGATTCGACTGACGTTTGATTATCCCGACTACACCGGCCTCGACGACGCCCCAGGCGCTACCACCGCGGAAAGTCTGGGCGGGCACGTTAAAGTCCCGATTGGGACCGTGGTCAACTACACCGCCAGCACTTCGATCCCGGTGTCGGAGGCGACTCGGGTCGAAGAGCTCAACCGCGGGGGCGAGACGCAAACGAGCGAAGAGACGCTGACGATCGAAGGCGACCGCAACATCGCGGGGAGCTTCAAAGCGGAGTTTCAGGGGGTTTATTACTTCCGACTCAAATCGAAGGACGACTTCGTCAACCCCTCTCCGATTCGCTACCGTATCGCCGTCATCAACGACGAAAGACCCGCACTCAACATCCTCAAGCCCGGCCGCAATCTCGAGGTGACCCGAGACGCCGAAATCGAAGTCGAGATCGAAGGACAGGACGACTATCTGCTCGTCGAATCACAGCTGCTCTTTCGAAACGAAGGGGAAGATTCAACCGACGAGACAATCATCCACTCGGTACCCCTCGAAGAGCTCACCGGGGTTGTCGAGGGCGCGACTACAAAACTCGTTTCGCTTCAGCCGCTCGGGCTGAGCGAAGGGGCGCGGATCGAGTATTTGGCCGACGCCCAGGATGCCAGTGGCCAGACCGGTCGCTCCCGTCCCTACGTGTTGACGATCGTAGCGGCTGAAGAGCTGCTGCGTATTCTCGGCGACGAATTGACGCTGATCGGAGAGGCGATCGAGCAGACTCGCGATTTGAGTCGGGACTCGCGGAGCGAACTCGAAAGCGTGCTCGAGAATTCGTTCGAGGAGAAGCAGGTCGCTACCTCGGATCTTCCGCTCGTCAGGCACGCGCGGCTTACCCAGGAGCGGGTTGGGCGTCGACTCGGGGACTCCGAGGCGCGTATCGACGAACTGATCGATCGTGTTCTTAAAAACCACTTGGTCTGGAAAGACCTAAAGCGCATTCAGGACATCGCGACCGAACTCAAGCGCGTGAACCAAGAAGCGGTCACGGCGGCGTACGACAAGGTGCAAGAGTTGGTCAAGCGGAGCAGCGAGGGAGAGACGCTCGAGGCGAAGCAAGTCGCGGCGGCTGTCGATCTTCAGCGACAACTCGAGCTCGAATTGACTCAGATCGTCGATCTCTTCCGCGAGTGGGGCGATCTCAATTCCGTGATCCAGAAGCTTCGCGAGGCCGCAGATCGCCAGCGAGACCTCGAGAATCGAGTGAAAACGCAGATCCAGGAGCGACTGGGAACGGGAGAAAACCGTTGAGCGATCGGTCTTGGCACCTGGATTGTCGTCGGCGCGAACCGGGTCGATCGACGGTGCTCCTCCAAGAGATCCCGGAACTCGAGCCCCGGTTTGCTGCCCTCGGCTCGAACCAGTTTTCTCAAGCTCCTAGCTCGTTGCGGCACAAGCCCTTGGGCTTGATCGACGAGCTGTGCCGGCGAGGGAGCGGCGATTCAACGCGGGCGACTCCCGATAATCGACTGCGAACTCTACGCGGGCCGCGAGTTCGGCAGGTTATACTCTTTCGTGGACCCACCAGTCCGAAGGGATCTTTTTGATGACTGCTAACACGAGTCGATCCGGTCGACCAAGCCGACGCATCAGGCGGTTTGGAGTACAGTCGGGGGTTCTCTTCTTGGGCATTTGGGTCACAGCGGGTTCCGCGCTGCACGCCCAATCGGGAAACCGTCTATCACGTCTTCAGGAAGAGATCCGCCAGTACGTCGAATCGATCGAAAAGCAGATGGAGATCCTCGAGGTCCGGCTCGCAGAAGATCGCATAGACGACGTCGACCGTCTCAAGCGGGCACGAGCCCAAGTGATCGAATCACTCGTCACCCAGGAGATGAAAGCTATCTCCGAGAGTCTTGAGAACGACGAGTACTCTCCCATTGTCCTGGAGCGTATCGTCCGAGTCCGGTCGAACCTCGAAAATGTTATCAACATTCTGCTCGACCGAACGATCGATCCGGAGCAACTCGCCCGGGAGCTCGAGAAGCTCGCCGAGAAGCAGAAGACCCTACAGGAACTCACCGATAAGCAGCGCAAGCTGCTCGAGCAACTCAAAGAGCTCAACCAGGCGTTTGGTCAAACCGAGCAACTGGGAGAGATCGCGGAGCAGCTCGAAGAGATTGCGCGCGAGCAGGAGGCTCTGCGGAAGAACCCGACGAGCTCGGCCGAAAAGGGTGAGCAGGCGAACTCGCTCGAAGAGTTTCAGCAGCAAGCCTCGGAGCTTCGCGAGGCGACTGATGATCGAATTCGCGAAGAGAGCAAAGCGGACGCGATTTCGGATTGGTTAGAAACGGCGGGTGACCTCGCGCGAGAGTCGAGCCGTGACGCTCGGGAAGGTGCCAAGAAGCTTGATCAACAAGGTCGATCCGCCGAGAACCTCGCCGAGCTTCAGAAGAGTGAGGGTTGGCAGGACCTCGGCCGGCAGAGCGGCGAGAGATCACGAGAAGCAGAGCGGCTTGCGAGTCGCATCCAATCGGCGCTCGAGGAGGCTCCCGAAGGAACAAGATCTCAACTCGAGGAGGCCGCAGAGGCGCTCGCCGAGGCGGCTGAGTCCGCCCGGAGTTCTCAAGAGGCTCGGGGCGAAAACGCTACTCAAGCGCAGGCCGCCGCCGAAGCTGAGAAGAGAGCGCTTGAGCAGGCCCAAAAGACTCTTGGGGAGGCCGCGGCGCAAGCCTCTAATCTCAAAGCCGACGAGCAACTCGCCGAGCAAGCGCAATCGCTCGAACAGAGTTTCAAAGAGTGGCAAGAGCGAGAGTCTCTCGATTCGGAGAAGACCGAAGCGATCGAACGCGCGCTCGAGGAAGCGCGCGCTGAGCTCGAGCAAGCCCGAGCGAACGCGGAACAAGCGCGTCAAGCATTGGAGCGGGCCGCGGAACAAACTTCCACCGAGCAGAGCTCTTCCGGTCAGCAGAGTCCAGCGGGTGAGCAGAAACCCACCGGGGACCAAAGTCAGAGCGGTGAAGAGAACCAGGCTGGCGACCAGAGCCAGAGTGGCGAGCAGAGTTCCGCCGGACAGCAGAGCCCGTCGAGCGAGCAGAGCCCGAGCGGCGAGCGGTCGGGAAAGAGTCCCGAGCAGCGTGAGGCCGAGGCGCGCCGGCGTGAGGCTCAAGCGAATCGAGAACGAGCCAAACAAGCGCTCGAACAGGCTTCGCAACAACTCTCAGAGTCCGCCTCCGAAGCGCGTTCGGCCAGTACTCCCCAAGATCGGCAGAATAGCCTCGCCCAAGAGACGCAGCGTCTCGAGGAAGAGCTCGATCGGCTCCAAAAGAAGCTCGAGGAGAATCTTGAACAAGCCGAGAAGGAGCGTCTGAGAAAGAAGATTGGCCAGGCGAAGCAGGCTCTGGCTGAGGCTCGCGCAGCGATGAAAGAAGCGCAGAGTCAACTCGGCCAAAATCGTTCCTCGGAAGCGAGCCAATCGCAATCCAAGGCCGAGAAGAAGCTCGAAGAAGCGGCGTCGGAGCTCAACAAGACTCAACAAGAGATGTTCGAGCGGCTTCAACGCAAAGAAGATGAACTCGAACGGTTGAAGCAAGAGCAGGAGCGACTCGAAAGGCTCACGCGCCAGCGGGCCGAGGAGCAAGAAGACCAGGAGTCAAAGGAGTCTCTCTCCAGTGCCGCTTCGAAGATGAGTGACGCTTCGGAGAGTCTCGGGAAGCAGCAGCGCTCGCAGGCTCAACAAGAGATGGAAGAGGCGCTTGAGCAGCTCGAGAGCGAGCAGGAGCAGACCGAAGAAGAGCTGGCCCAGCTCGAGTCACTCAAGGCGGAACAAGACCTCATCGATATCCTCGCCGAAATCGAGCAAGAGATCGCCGAGCAGGAGTCCATACTCGAGGCGACCAAGCAGATTTCGGATCAGATCGGGGAGCGCCGACCCAATCGAGCCCAGCGCATCGAGCTCAAGGGACTCTCGGGTCGACAAGAGGGACTGCGCGATCGGGCCAGCGAAATCTATGAGAAGCTGAGCGAAGAGAATTCAGTCGTCTTTAGCTTTATGATGGAAGACATCGTCTCGAGGATGGACATCGTCAAGGAGAACCTCGACCCGGGTTACGATCCCGGGCTCGAAACGCAGTTCGAGCAGCGCGATATTGTCATCAATCTCGAGAAATTGCGGGAGGCGCTACTCGAAGAGCTCAATTCCAAACAGCAGCAGCAACAGCAACAGCAGAATGGAGATCAGGGCCCTCCTCCTGATCCTCGGATGGTATCGATCAAGTCAGAGCTCTTGATGCTGCGCCGACTCGAAACCGAAATCGCCGATAAGACCAAGAGACTTCAGCGGGAAAAGGAAGAGCGAGGGGAACTCGATCCGATTCAGAAGAGGCGCGAAGTCCGGTTGGCCCAGTCGCAGGGACGAGTTCTCGAGCTAACGCTTGAGATCGCCAAGGCCCTCAAGCCTCCTCAGGAGCCTGAAGATGCCGCCGAGGAGGGATCTTCCGGTGAAGACTCGGATGCATCCGGAGAGGATAAGCCTGGCGGTGGACGTTAAGGGGAATAGTCCGGTCGAACGAGTCGAGCGCGCTGCGGTGAGGACGCGAGGATCGACCTTCGGGGTGGCAGCCCGGCTTTGGGTCGTCGCCTCGCTCCTGGCGTTGGTTGCTCCGAGGGTGGAGTCGGCCCAAGTCGGAGAGGAGCCGACCCGGAGTCGTTCCGAGCCTGGCTCTGAGCCCAAACCCGAATCCGGCCCCGATGGCGAGTCTCTGAGCGATAGAAAACGCAGCTCCGGTGACTCGCCGAGTGGGATGCTGCTCGCTCAATCTGAGGGAGGCACTGTAACTCGTGACCGCATCAACCCCTCTGCGATCGAACTAGAAGCTCACCTCCGCGGAATTCGCCGCGGGCTCAACTATGTGGTCCGTCGGGCTCAAGGGGGGGATGGTTCGCTCTCGAAACGCTTTTCGGTGGCGGTCACGGCCCTGGGTGGGATGGCGATGATCGGCTACGGGGTGGAGTACAATCGCGGCCCCTACGGAAAGCAGCTCGCTCGCTGCGTCGACTTCCTGATGGATCGCCAGCGTCCTGACGGTTATTTCGAGGACGCTCAGACTGCTTCCGCTTCCAAGATGCACGGCCACGCCTACGCGGTGCTGTTCCTCGCCCAGGTCGTCGGTCAGATTCCCCTCAAACAGAAGAGCGACGAGGTCCGCGAGGCGATCCGAAGTGGGGTCCGAACGATCGAATCTTCTCAAACTAGCGATGGCGGCTGGGGTTACAACGCTAAGAGCAGCGAGGAGGACGAGGGTTCCATCACCGTCTGCTGCCTGCAGGCGCTGCGGGCGGCACGGGACGCAGGATTTCTCGTAAGTAGTCGGGTCATCGACCGCGCTTTGTGGTATCTCCGGTCGAGCGCTAAGACCGATGGCTCGTTCCGTTACTCTCTTCGCGGCAGTTCAAAGTCGACTTACGAATTGACCGCGGCCGCGGTCTCGACTCTCGACGCGGCGGGTGATTACTCCGCCCCGATCCACCGCCGGGGGGTGGACTTCATGAAAGGGCTCATGCAGAAGACCCGGGATCCGTTTGGGGCGGCTCAGAATTTCCCCTACTACGGGAACCTCTACGCGGCTCAGGTCTACTACCAGATCGGCGGCGAGACTTGGGAGCTGTATGCCCGAGGCGCCTATCCGCGTCTGCTCAAACTTCAGAATACCTATGGCTCTTGGGAAGACTCGCGACACGGAGACGTCTACGCGACCATTTGCGCGATGTTGATACTCGAGCTACCCCTCGGCTACCTACCGATTTTCGAACGCTAACCCGTGAGTGGAAAGATGCCCAACCAAGCTGATCGGACAGCCTTCGTTTTTGAGCTCCCTGAAGAAGAGGAGGACCCTGGCGCGAGTTTGAGGTCCGACTCTCCTGAGCCCTCCTCGAGCCAGCTCGACTGGCAAGAGCAGAACACAATCTCTTCGGGGAGGGCTCGATGACTATCGGCGTGAGCTACTGGGTCGCCTTTGGCGCGGTCCTGTTTCTATCCCTGCTTTTAACGACACTCAGGCGCTGCTTTATCGATACTCCGGCTGGTCTCTACCATCCGGTGTACGCTCAGGAAAACAACGGGGACGACTTTGAAGAGGCGAACAAGCTTCATCGCATCGAAGTCTTCCTCAGCCTTATTGTTCAGTTCTTCCGGATTTGTGCCGCGGTGATGTGGGTCCCGATCAATGCGCGCTGGTTTGGGACTGAGGATGTTCAATCGGTCCTGATCACGCTCGCGGTCAGCGCACTCCAGATGTGGCTCTTTACGATCATCTTTCTCGAGCTCGTTCCCCAGGTTGTTTCGACCTGGAAAGGAAGAGTTTTGGCGATTCGAGCTCTCCTTCCTCTGAGTCGGCTCGAGACGCTTTTCTCCCCGCTGTCGCGAAGTTTTCGCTGGCTGCGAGCCGCCCTGCTCCGATTCCTCGGGGGAGAGTCTGAACGATCTGAGGCGGAGCGCGCCGAAGAGAGTATCCGGGCGGCGGTCGAGATCGGCGAGCGAGAAGGGCTGCTCCAGGCTGGCGAAAAGTCGATGATCGAGTCCGTGCTCGAGTTTCACGAAGCCGAGATCTTCGAGGTAATGACCCCACGGACGGACATGGTCTGCTTTGACGCCTCGATTGAAATCGGCGAGGCGATTATCAAAGCCATCGAGTGTGGGCACTCTCGGATACCAGTCTATCGCGACGACGTCGATCACATCATCGGAGTCCTCTACGTCAAAGACCTACTTCGCTATGTCGAAGAACAGGACCGCACCACTCCGATCGAGAAAATCGTACGCAAGATCAACTTCGTCCCGGAGACCAAGAAAGTCCAAGCGCTCTTGTCAGAGTTTCGGGCGAACCGCTTTCACATCGCAGTGGTGCTCGACGAGTACGGCGGGACTTCGGGCCTCGTGACGATCGAGGATATCCTCGAAGAGATCGTCGGCGATATTGAGGATGAGTACGATCCTGCCGCGACCCAGTTGATCCGTAAAATCGACTCGGAGACCTTTGATCTCGACGGTCGAGCCCCGATCGATGAGCTCAACGAGTTCCTCGGAATCAAACTGCCCGAGAGCGACGACTACGAAACCGTGGCTGGTTTCTTGATGTCGTCTATGGGGCGAGTGCCTCGTGAAGGCGACGACTTCGAGTTTGATCAATACAACTTCAAAGTGACTTCTGCCGACGAGCGCAAGGTCAAGCGCGTTATGCTCAAGCAGCTCCACTCGTCGTCTTCGGGGCATGCGAGCAGTTAGCGCGGATCGGTGAACACGCTCGCCTCGACGTCTCGGGGTCGGGAGTGGTCTTCTCACCCAGAGTTACTTTCCGGGCCGAGATGGCCGCGAGTGGCGAAGTCTCGAGGACTCGCGCTGCGGATCACCCCCTACTCCAATAGCTCCCAAATCGTCACCCTCTTCACGCGCGACTTCGGGGTGTTGACCGCGCTCGCTCGCGGATCGAAGCGCCCCGTGACTCGCTCCTCTCCCTTTTCCGGCCCCTTTGATCTCCTCGGCTGGTACGACCTCGTATTGCAGTTTGGCCGGGGTGAGCTCGCGCTGCTCTACGAGGCGAATCTGATTGAAGGATTTGAGCATCTCCGGCGTGATCTGGACGCATTTCACGAAGCCTGCTTCGTGCTAGAAACCCTGCGAAAGCTATTTCGCCCCTTCGATCCCGCCCCGGACTTTCTTCGCCAAGTTCTGAGTACGCTCAAGGCGCTTCGTCACGGTCACCACCATCGCGCCCTACGGATCCACTACTCCCAACAGCTACTTCTCGCGAATGGACTCCTCCCCAACTGGGAACAGTGTGCTGCGTGCCAAGAAGCCACCCTGACCACTCGTAAGTCGCTTACCCTGCGTTTGCCCGAGGGGGTCGTCTGTGCCGATTGTCGGCTCCCCGAAGAGCGGCCGATCGCCCCGCAAACGGTGCACTACCTCATCGACGAGAGGGAGTGGGGTCCGGCGCAAATCCTCACCTCGCGGGTTCTCGAGCGTTATTCGAGGTCGGCCTGGTTCATATTATCGGAGCTGATGCGCTACGAGACCGACGATCGCATCACGATGATTCACGACCTCAACCGGCGCGAGCGCCGCAGGTCGCGGTCGTCTCGCTGAGGTGCTTCGATTTGAATCTCAAGCCCAACCCCCTCAATTGTCGATCTTCGACTGAAGGGGTTTGGCCCAATGACGTTAACTTCGACTTCCGATTCGACCCAGTCCGTCGCTTTTCCGGGATTCCCGGGGCGTCTACTCGTGGTTGAAGATGATCCGGTCAATCGACACGTTCTCGTCAAAACTTTCCGTGGTAAAGCGGCCGAGATTTTTACGGCGGAAGACGGGCGAGAGGGAATCGAAAGGCTCATCGAGGTCCGTCCTGACTTCATCATCACCGACCTCAACATGCCGCACCTCTCCGGTATCGAACTCTGTACTCAAGTGCGACAGAGTTACTTCGGGGCCGCGATCCCGATTCTTGTTCTGAGCGGACAAGAAGAAGAGGAGAAGCTGC
>CAYZYD010000042.1:0-12752 GCA_964482505.1 uncultured Planctomycetia bacterium
GCGGGCGGAGCTCGGTGGCGAAAGCTATCTCGAAGACTCATCCGGTTGTGGGCGAATAACTTTTGATGAGGCTCTGAGAGTGAAGCAGCCAGCCAAGCCACCCAAGCAGCACTTCCCGAACACGCATACGTGGATCGGTCGAAAGGTCGCTGAGGGTCAGGTCGACGAAGTTCGGCAGTACATCATGGCCAACTACTACGAGCCGCTGATGATCTACTTCCGCAAACATTCGAAGCGCTGGCAGGGCGATCCCGAAGAGATCGTCAATAACTTCATCGCCAATTGGTTTACGAAGGAAGACTACTTCCTCAAGTGGCGAGCGAGCGGTAAGCCGCTCCACCGCTGGCTCATCAACGGGCTCAACTTCTACCTCAACGAGCACCAGAGTGAACTCAAGCGCCAGCGCCGGATCGCGGCGCTGCCCGAGGATTTCGACGCGGTAGATGACGGGACGAGCCCCGACGTCGCCTACGATCGACAGGTCGCAGAAGATCTTTGCGCCGATGCGTTGCGGCTCGCCCGCGACGCGTGTGAACGCGAGGGGCTCAAAGCTCACTGGCAGATTTTTGAAGAGCACTGTCTACGCGGGACACCCTACGCCGACTTTAGCGAAGAGTACGGGGTGAGCCCCGAGCAGGCGGCCGTCCTCGTGCGCGCGCCGAAGCGTCGCATCGCGGCCGCCTTTCGCCGGATCCTCCAACCTTTTGGTAACGATCCCGAACGCTACCAACGAGAAATCCAGTCTCTCAAGGAGATGCTCATATGATCTCGAGCACGGGCCCCAGCGACGATCAACGCGAGCCGTTATCGCAGACGGAAGGATTGCGGTCTCGGGCGGAGACGGCCAACCTCGACGATAGCCAGATCTCAAAAGTGCTTTCTTACGGGCTTGAAAATCCGACCGAGAGTCCGACCGATAAATTGCTCAACTATTTGACTCGGACCGACGGGGCGACCTGGTTTGAGTCCCAGCTCAAGGTCTCGGTGGCCGGGCGGCCGCCCTTTGAGGCCTGGATCGACCAGTACCCGACCCTAGACGATCTCAACGCTGTCAAAGAGGCGTCGAAGGCGGCGTTATCGCGGGCGGAGGACGCCGAGGGGCGCGCGTCGGCCTGTTTTCAGTATCTCGTCTCGACCGCCGTCGCCCTGGTCGACCAGCGCGAACAGATCTCGAGCCTCAACGCGACTAAGCTACAATCGGTCTTTGGCGATCTGAGCCTCATCCTGCGCGATCCCTGGTCGACGGTGTTCCGCGAAGCGGCCGGGGCGCTGCGGCAGAGCTGAGCGTCTTCCGATAAGTTGGGGTCGCCCAGGTTTCCCGCGTGCGCGGAGCGTTTCAGTTATAATTCTTAGGTCGTGCTTCGAAGCACGTGGGGTGCATAGTTCTCGGTGCTTGTTGCAACCGTGGGGGCAAGAGTCGAGAATCTTACGATTCCAAAGCGGTTCGCGGCGGGCTTCTACCTAGCAGCCCGTTGAAAAACTCATTCCGCGCGGGAGGCCGAGCTTCCTTCGCCCAGCGCCCCCGGCGAACCTCGACGTATGGCCAATACGCCTTCGGTTCGCCCGAGGCACTGGGCTCGAATTCTCGACCTCCCGCATCGAAACCAGTTTTTCAACGGGCTGCTAGGGCGACTTCGCTCGACGAATATTGCGCACCTCAAGTCGAACGCCGACCGCTGGGTGCTCGTAACGCGAGTGCCCCCCACGCGAATCTAAGCGGGGTGTGAACTCGGTCCAACTTGCTCATAAGGAGACTCAATTGCTTTTTGATCCGATTTACTGGGTCGTCATCGGGGTGGGCCTCGTGCTCAACCTCTGGGCCGCCGCCAAGGTCAAGGGGTCGTTTGCGAAGTACAGCAAGTACTCAAACCGTCTCGGTCTGACCGGAGCCGACGTGGCCTACCGAATCCTCGAGGACGAGGGGATCTCGGGTGTCAAAGTCGAGCCCGTCGGCGGGCACCTCTCCGACCACTACGACCCCCGCACTCGAACGCTTCGTCTCTCCGAATCGGTCTACGGTTCACAGAGCCTCGCGGCGCTCGGCGTCGCCGCCCACGAGGTCGGACACGCGATTCAGCACGCGCGGGCCTACGCGCCGCTTAAATTCCGGTCGGCCTGGGTCCCCGTCGCGGGTTTTGCGAGCAACTTCTCGATGCTTTTTATTATCGGGGGCTTCTTTCTCGGGATGAAACCTCTGGCGATAGTCGGGGTGTTGCTTTTTGCCGCCGTCACTCTTTTTACTTTGATTACACTACCCGTCGAATTCGACGCGAGTAAGCGCGCGATTGTCACGCTCGATCGCGGGGGATATCTCACTCAGGAAGAGCTGACCGGGGCCCGTAAAGTTCTGAGCGCCGCCGCTATGACCTATGTCGCCGCGTTTGTCTCCTCGCTTCTCACACTCCTTTACTGGCTCCACGTCACGGGCCTCCTCGGTGGGGGCGACGAATAGTCGAGATCCCCTGCTGACCCGTATGCTGCTTAAGCCTCCCGTTCCCCGGGTGGCTTTAATTTTGGCCAGGGTCGGGAGTTTTTGGTGAGCTCGGTCGAAAACCACAGGAGAGGGCCCACTTGCGGAGTTGTAGGGCTTTCGATACTTTCCTCGACGATTTTGGACCAAATTCAGACGCTGGGAGAGCAAGGGATGATTTACGAGCGGATCAAGGCGTGTCGGGCGAGTGGATCGGACCAGCTTGAGACGATCATCGAGTTTGGGGAGACCCCGTTAGCCGACCGCCTCGTGACGGAGGAGACCGCGGGTCAGGAAGAACCCAAGGCGCCGCTGACTCTGCTCTTCTGTCCCGACAGCGGGCTCGTCCAGATCGCGGAGACGGTCAAGCCAGAGATCCTCTTCTACTCCGAATATCCCTAATTTTCGTCGGTCACGCCGAGCCTGCTCGCGCATTTCGGAAATAGTGCCGCGCGCATCATGGACCGCAAACGGCTCGGTCCCGAGAGCCTCGTCATCGAGGCCGCGAGCAACGATGGCTACATGCTCAAGAACTTCCGCCAGGCGGGGATCCCGGTCCTCGGCATCGACCCCGCCGAAGCTCCCGCCACCGCGGCCCAGAAGGCGGGGATCGAGACGATGAATACCTTCTTCACGATCGATCTCGCCCGCGAGCTCGCGGATTCCGGGAAACAGGCCGACGTCTTTCTCGCGAACAATGTGCTCGCCCACGTCCCCGACCTCAACGGTTTTGTCGAGGGGATCCGGACGATCCTCAAGCCCTACGGCCTCGCCGTGATCGAATGCCCGTACGTCGTCGACCTCGTCGACCACGGGGAGTTCGACACGATTTATCACCAACACCTCTGCTACTTCTCGGTGACCGCGCTCGATTACGTCTTCCGAAAACATGGGCTCTACCTCAACGACGTGGTCCGGACCCCAATCCACGGCGGCTCGCTGCGGCTCTTTGTCGAACCCCGAGAAGGGGTTGAACCGTCGGTCACGGATCTTCTCGCCATGGAGAAGGAGCGCCGCGTCGATCGAATCGATTTCTACCGCGACTTCGCGAGCCGCGTTGAATCGGTCAAGAGCGGGACGTTAGCTATCCTCAACGACCTCAAGAGTCAGGGAAAGCGCATCGTCGGCTACGGGGCCGCGGCCAAAGCGACTACTTTGATGAGCTACTGCGAGATCGACCGGTCGCACCTCGATTACGTCGTCGACAAGAATCCCTACAAGCACGACAAGATGATGGGTGGTAACCGCCTGCCGATCTACCCGACCGAGAAGCTCCTCGAGGATCAGCCCGACTTTGTCTTTATCCTCGCCTGGAACTTCGCGGCTGAGATCATGGAGCAGCAGGAAGAGTATCGCAAACGCGGGGGCCAGTTCGTCGTCCCCATCCCCGAACCAAAGATCGTCGAGCCCGCATGAGTCCTTCGCAGTACCCCGAGTTTTCCGGTCGTTCGGCGCACTCGTTCTACACGGTCGAGCGCGCCCCCGTGCACAGCGTTATGCTCGTGCGCGATCAACAAGAGGCGCTCAATTATCCGTGTGGTCGCATCGAGCTCGGATTCCTCGAGGATGATGGGTTTGTCACCAATCTCGCCTTCGACCACAATCTTCAGCATTACTCAGAGGACTACGAGGAGACGCAGGGGTTCTCGCCGACTTTCAACCGCTTTCATGAGCGGCTCGCGCGCGAAGTGATCGATCGATTTGATCTCCACGGAAAACGCATCATCGAGATCGGTTGCGGTAAGGGCGATTTTCTCAATATGCTCTGCGATTACGGCAAAAACTCGGGGGTCGGCTTTGACCCGGCCTACCGGCCCGAGCGCGACCCCTTCCAGAACGACCAGGTCGAGTTCCACCGCGAGCTCTACACCGAATCTCAGACCCAGTACTCGGCCGACTTTATCTGCTGCAAGATGACCCTCGAGCACATCCCCGAAGTTGTGCGTTTTGTCTCGATGGTTCGAAAGTCGATCGGCGATCGCGAAGGGGTGACGGTCTTCTTTCAGATCCCCGAGATCCGTCGCGTCCTCAATGACCTCGCCTTCTGGGACATTTATTACGAACACTGCTCCTACTTCAGTTGCGGATCGCTCGCGCGGACTTTCCGCAAGGCGGGCTTTGAAGTACGAGACTTGTGGACCGATTACGACGATCAATACTTGATGATCGAAGCCGTGCCCGCTTCGGGTGCAGCTGGGTCCGCCTCGCCGCTTCCAAACGAAGAGCCCGTCTCTCTGCTGGCCGACGAGGTCAAACAGTTCGAAGAGCGGATCAAGGCGCGCATCGAGAGTTGGCGGTCGTTTATCCAAGCCGAGACGCAGGCGGGCCGGCGGACGGTTCTTTGGGGTGGCGGTTCGAAAGCGGTCGCCTTCTTGACGACACTCGGGTTTACCCACGACAGCCCGACCGCGCGCGTCGAAGCGGCCGTCGATATCAACCCCCACAAAGAGGGGACCTATCTCGTCGGGACCGGGCAGCCGGTCGTCTTGCCGCAGTATCTCAAGCAAGCGGTCCCCGATACCGTAATCGTTATGAATCCGATCTATCGCGACGAGATCGCAAGCTCGCTCGGAGAGCTCTCGCTCAATCCACGACTCGTGATGATCGACGACTCGTTCGATTAGAGGTTTGGGGCGATCTCTTTGGTGGCGGTCGGTCGGCCGGCCGGGGACGCTTGCGCTGCGATTCAGTTCCTAGCCTTGGCGGCGCTAGGTCGCGACTTCTCCGTGAGTTGAATCGATCTCAGCCCCAGCTCCGGCTTGAGGCGCGCCGCTTGCGCAAGTTCGCTTATGCTGACTTTCAACTCTCTCTCCATCCTCTTGTCCTCGATCGACGCGCCGTCTCGAGTCGTCAGCGTGGTTCTTGCGAACTCGGATTCGAAGCGCGGCTACCGAGTCCGAAGCCGCTGGCGGAACTTGGAGCTCGATCGAAGCGAAGTGGTCGAACCTGACCTCGTAGTTCTGTCGCCCCAAGACTCGCTCGTCGTCTCCGGGATTCGGTCGGAGCTCGACCGGCGCCGGAGCAAGTTACGCCGCTCGCGCGGCGAGCTTCCGGTGGAGATGACACTCGCTTCTAACCATGAGCGCGAGACCGTCGCTTGGCTCGACCGAACTGCGCTCCTGCGTCACGCGGATTCGCGCGCGGTCCCGTTCGAAATGGCGCTCGCGGGGCTCTCGCGTCTTGTGGCTGCTCGCGTCGTCGACTTGATCTGGATCGGTGACAAGCACGCTCGCGGTTGTCGAGCCAAAGCGGGAAGGGTGGTCGAGGCGATCGCTCCCGCCGATCTGCCCGAGTTGGGGGACCTTGCGCGCGGGGTGTACCGAGTTCGGTCCCAGCGGGCCGAGCCGTTGGCGATCGCGGGATTGCACGCAGAGGAGTTGATCGCACTCGGAGCGTCGCTCGCCAAGGAGCCGCGGTCGCGAGTTGGGTCGCTGCGGCCGCTCGCGCGTTGGGCTCGAGTGCTTCTGCCGGTCGCCGGAGTGGTCGGGCTCGGGCTGGCTCTTGATGAGTACCGAGGGCGAGTCGCCGCTGATCGGGCGGTACTGCAAGAGTTGACTCAACGACTCGAGAGGGTCCGGCGATGACGGTGGGGCGGTTTGTCTGGCTCGCTTCGATCTGCTTCGCTGCGGCGCTCGCGTTTGAGTTCTCCGAGCTCTGGCGGGAGCGGGCCGACCTCGAGCGCAGCATCGGTCGTTACCAGCGCGCGCTCGAGGAACTCGAGACGCGCGATCAAAACCCTGCCCCGTCTATAAAACGCCCTCAGGCTCAGCGTGCAAAAGCGGTTCGTGCGCCCTCGAACCCAAAGCTCCGCGAGCCGCGCCCCGCCCCCGAGGCGAGTCAGAGTTCGGCGCCACCGTCGGTCGATCCTCCTCCCCGAGCGACCGTGCTGCCCACGCGGATCGAGGTTCCGCTGCCCGCGATCGAACGGGCGCGCTGGGTCGGGTTTCTGCGCATCGCCGGTGCCCGTCAAGCCGAGGTCGAACTCGACGGGCAACGCTTCTGGCTCGAGGAGGGTGAGGAGGTGAGCGGTCTTGAGTTGATTCACGTCGGCCCCGAAGTCGCTCTCTTTCGAGCGTCGAGGCGTATGCAACCAAAGCGGCTCGCATCGAGAACCCTGAGCCAGGGAGCCCAACCGTGAAAGCGCGAACACCGGGGCCCGCTTCGGGATTTGTTCTGCTCCCCGTGGTTATCTTTCTCGCCGTGCTCGCGATCCTGTTGTCGGTGAGTGCTTACGAAGGGGTTCGATCCGAAGTCAGAGCACACCTCGACCAAGAGCGTCGCTACGGGCAGGAACTCCTGCGGCAGTCGCTCGCGCTGGCCAAGTCTGAATTGCGCAAACTCTTCCGAAGCGATGTCTGTCCCGAGCCCGATCTCGTCTTCGCGCCGCGCTCTTATGCGCTCGACTTTCGCGGCGAGCGGTTTGTGGCTCGAGTTGAGATCGACGCGCTTGGACTCGAGCCGGAACCCGTACGGGCGATGATCAGACCGAGCGCCGCCGCGCGGCCGAGCGCGGCGCTACTCGACCGGCACTCGCTAGCGCGCGCGGCCAGTCTGCCCGAATCGTCTTGGGTCGACACTCTCGGCACCTCGCTCGCGGACTCCCCAGTCGACGCGAATGATTTGATCCGCGAATTGCTAGTCGACGCCGGCTGCTATGAGTTCGGTCTGCGCAGTGCTCAACCAGCGGTTGAGAAGACGCTCAGGCATCTCGACGCGACGGCGAGACTCTGTCGCACCCACGCGCACCCCGAACGGCTGTCCGGTCCCGACCGGCTCACACCGCACCCCGTGGTCCCGCTCCTCACCCCCGGCTTCTCGGGACGGTTTCGTCTCTCAGCCTCGCTCTATCGAGAGGCGTCTCCGAGGCCGCTTTCGGAGCTCGAGCACGAAGTCCCAGTCTTCACGCGTACTCGCCTATCCCATCCTCCGCTCCTCGACCGCGATTCGATCAACGCAATCCGGTTCTACACGGCTTCAGCTCGTGGCCCTGAGAATCTGCCCGACTGCGATTACACCTGGGGAGAAGTTCGCGCGGACGGACCCGCGGGACCGGCCCGAGCTCGGAGCGAGCTCTTGGCGTTTGGAGTGGAAGCTTGGGGCTATCCCGGGCTGGGTCGGGAGGTGAGAGCGGTCTGGCTCGATCGTGCCTCTCAACTCACGTTTCTCACGGCGGACGGCGGCTGGCAGTACGCCGAAGGGGATTGGCGCGAGACGCTGGGGTCGGCGATTCAAACCTCGGTCGAGACCGCCACCGGTCGGCTCTGCCTGGACGAAGCGGGCGGGCTGCTCCTGATCCCCAAAGCAGTCGAGGCTCCGGTGCGGGCTATCTCTCCCGGGCTCGAGATATCGAACGCAATTCCGATCCCGGGTCTCGCGGCGCTTCTCGTCAGTGCGCGCGACGGACTATCGCTCGTCAGCGCGGAAGCGAGCACGACGGTCATCGAGACGCCCGTCGCCTCTGCTTGGCCGCGAGACTTAACGCCCGACGGGAGCTATGGAGTTTGGTCGATCGAGGGGGGCGCACTTCGGCACGGCGAGCTGATCTCCCCGCACGAGCTCCGCTGGTCGGCGGCTTGTCCGCTCGAGTTCGAGGTCCGCTCGGTTCGGTCGGTCGCGTCGCTCGAGCTCGCCGTGCTCGAATCCGAGAGTGGTGAGGTGCAGCTCTTTCGGCGCGGGAGTCGCGCTCCTCGCCCGGCCTCGATTCGAGTACCGCTCCCGGGAACTCCCTTAGAACTCTCTCGGCAACCGTTGGGTCTCTGGTGCCGAGTCGGTTCCGGCCTCGTTTGGGTTCCGGTTCTGAGAACGGAGCCCAAACTGCTGGATCTCACCGGTTGCTTGCGTCGCGGGCCGAGGGTTTCGGAATCGGCGCGCTTCCACGCTCCGCTCGTTCGCGACCTCGAGGCCACGGTCGACGGTCACCGTCACGAAGCCCAGGGTACGGTCAATCGGGGCGGTAGTGTGCTCTCGGCCGACGACCGTTCTGACGTGCTTGTCGACGGTTTGATTCTGACGCCGAACCGCCGCGAGACCTTGCGCTACGAAGTGCCCGTCAGTCCGGGGCCGGGTGGCGTCGCGAGCCTCGATCGACCGTCGCCCGGGTCGCTGCTCGTCAAGGTCGCTCGCTCGGCTCAGACGGCGCCCGAGCCGGGGCGCTCACGAATCCTCCTCCGAATCGAACATGAGGGTCGGTTGCGATTCCGGCCCGCACCGGAGTGGCTCGACCGGTTTGGCCTCTTTGCGAGTGACCAGCGCGTGATCGGGCCCGAGTTCTTAGAGGCTCAGTTTGAGACGCCGCTCGAGCGCTGGCCCGCCGACGCGAGCTGGCGGCTGCGTCGCCGACTCTTGGTTTCGGGCGAATGGCAACTGACTTCGCCCACCACTCTCGAGACGCGGATCGTCGCGCCTGCGCGGCCCGAGGTCATTCTCAGCATCGCCGACGACTTCTCGCCGGGGGCGTGGCAGTGGCTCCACTGGTCGGTGAGTCCTGACGAGCTGATACTCGCTTCGGCTCGGCAGGAGGGCGTAGTCCCACAGCCCGACGCCGACTTCTTTCGCGGGTTCGAGTTCGAAGCCGCGAGCGTGACGATCGAACTTGGCGGGGAGTTGGGAGCGAAGGCTTTTCGGGGGACCGTTCAAAGTCTCCTGATCGATCGTCTGGGCCCCGCACCTCAAAGTACGGGGCTGACTCGAAGTCCCGGGATTCCCGACGCGGTTTGGCTCGTCGAGTCCTTGGGGGATGCACCGGGTCGCGAAATTTTGGCCCTCGTCGCCACCGGCGCCGGAAGCGACGACAGCGAATTGCGCTGGCGGGTATCGAGCGCAATGCCCGGTGATACTTGGGAGGGGTGGGGTTGGACGGTCTCTCCTCAACTCGAGCGTCCGCGTCGTCCCTACCGAATTGAACTCTGGCTCGATTCCAATTCGTCCGGGCACTCGCCGCGACTCGAGAGCCTCGATCTCCTCGAGTTTGCACCGATCGGCTTACCCTTTGAGAAATGAAAGCGCGAATCACTTCCTCGTGCTATCGACGAACGCCGCCCCCGGCGTGTTCGCTAGTCCTCGCCACGATTGCTTGGAACGGACTGCTCCGAGCAGTGGCTTCCTGCTCCTCGAGTTGATGGTAACCCTCGCGCTCGCTGCGCTCTTGCTCCCGCTCGTCACGTCAGCGTTCCTTCGCCTCCACGACCAGCGAGTTCGCCACTGTCGACGTCAGGTCGCGCACCTCCAGCTCTCAAACGCTCACTGGGGTTGGCGGCAGACTTCGGATGGCACTTGGGAGCTTGCGCTCGAGACGAGCGAAGACCCCGGAGATCGATTCGCGCCCGAGTTCACGGCGACGATCATCTCCGCGGTGGATATCGACCCACGCTTCGCGGTCGAAGCGGCGCTCTTTCTTCGTCTCGAAGTTTCTTGGAAGGGTCAGGTTTGGTCGGACACGTTGCTCGCGAGCGAGGATATCGCGGCGGACTTCTTGTCGAGGTTGCCGTCGTCACCGCGCTCAGCCTCGTCACACTCGGGATGATCGGTCCGGCCCTCTACGGTTGGCTTGAGTACGAACGCGAGTTGGTTCGCACGCAGGAAACACTCGAATCGCTCGCCCGTGCGATCGACCGGTTTCACCGAGACGCGAGCAGACCCTACGTCTACGACCACGAGGGTGCGGTGACACCCGCAACCTTGCGCCACGAACGAGGCGCCTGGATCTGGGGACCGTTCCTCTCGGTGGCCACCGCCGAGCCGAACAACTCAAGCGTTCTTGAGGCCGAGGTCGAACACCGCTGGGAGTTTGAGTCGGAGGCGTGGATTTGGAAACGAACCCGCCGCGGTGAAGGTCGGACGACTTCCGAGGTCCTGCTCAGGTCGGCTCGGTACTCCCCGTTAAGTGGTACGACGGGATTCTCTGAGTTCTTTCCCGATGAAGCGATAGAGGCCCGATGGTTCGAGTGTCCACTGACTGAGGGTGACCGTCTCTTTTGGGTGACGACGGCGGGTCTCAAAGCGCCTCGAGTGGAGTTGCCAGTGGGAAATCGACGACTCTTGCTCAAGCCTCAAGATCCCGTCGAGGGGGTTTTGCGGCTTCAGTCCAGTGAGCTGCGGTTGGGCGTTCGCATTGGTCGTCACGCGCAGCTCACGGAGATCTCATTAGCAGTCCGTCCGTAAGGTCTTCGATTTTGACCGGGTGAGATCTGGCGCGTGGACCAACGCGGGCCGTGGTTTCACGCGCCTCGGCTCAACCGGAGCGACTTTTTCGAGCGGACCCTTAAACAACGTTTGAAGGCGAATGACCGACCGCTCACGCTACTGCGAGTTGCAGGCGGGATATGAATCGCAGGGGAGATCCATCTGAGGCGGAGTCGCCGGGGTGGGATCGGTGCCGCAAGCGCCGGGGTCGGGAAGCACCAGTGCAAACGGCGGTGGAGGCAGTGGGCCTTCGACAAAGAGGTAGTTCAAGTCGTAGACCACGTCAGCGATGTTGATGCTGTTATCGTCGTTAGAGTCGGCGGCCTGGAAGCAAGGCGGGGCGGCGCCACTCTGAAAGAGGAACGAGATAATCGAGATGGCGTCGGCGACGTTAAAGATACCGTCAGCATTGGTGTCGCCACGAACGAACGGGTTGACGGGATCTTCGCAGACCGGGTTGACTTCGATCGATCCACTCTCGAGGTTCGGGAAGACGACGACACCGGCCGAAGTCGAGGTCGGTTGCACGACCACAAAGTTATCGCGGGGTGGACTACCGATGCCATTGACGAGCTCGAACTCAATCGAGTCGCCGAGGTTGAGCGTCGTCAGTGGGAGCGCTTCGAATCGTAAAATGCTCTGACCCGAACCCGCTTCGAGATTTTGGCCTTCGATCGGCTCGAGGAAGTCGAAGATAACCGAGACCGCGACGGCATCTCGTCCCGGCGCCGAATTGGTGAAACGCTCCGCCGCCAAGAACTCGATGATGTTGGGGTTGATCGCGGCATCGATGTCGAGCCCTGTGTAAAACGGGCCAAAGGGATCTGCGACGTCACTGCAGTCATTACCGGGATCGGCGTCGAGATCGTCGCAGGGGAGGTTGACTTCAACTTCGGCAGGGTCGTATTGAAGGACTACCGTGAATCCATTGATCGGGAGGGGATTATCCACTTCGATAATGAGTTCTCGAGGCCCCGTCGTCCCCGGGGTTTCGCAGATGTCCCGAATTCGCATGAAGTAATTGTTTGCGACTTCGACTTCTCCTGCGACCAGGGTCGGTACTTCAACCGAGAAACCGCCACTCGAGAACAAGTTATCGACGGGTGGCGACCCTTGGCCATCGATGGGCGTCACTTGGAGCGGCGGGTTGAGCCCCGGAGCTCCGGTCGGAAAGGGGAGGTCGACGGCGTCGACGTCGAAGACGAGGTTGATGAGATTTTGCTCGGTCATCGGCGAGGCGGGGATCACCGTCGAGCTCATCGGTTCGAGGGCGAGGACGACACCGATCACCACGGAGCCGGTGGTGGCGGTGAGGTCGGGGACGATCGTCATCTGTGCGAAGTCTGGGGATCCGCCCGGACTGTTCGCCGCGGTGACCGTGTTTGAAAAATCGAAACCGGTCAGTTCGAGTCGTTCGGTACCGTAGACGATCGAAAGCCCGAAGCCTTCCATCGACTCATCGTTGGTGGCGAAGATCGGAAGCAATGCTCCCGACTCGCCTGGGAGCATCGCCTCAGCGTCTAGTCGACTGCCAACTCGAATCGAGTTGTCGGCGACTGCAAGCGAGCTGGCGATCAACACTCCACCGAGTGCCAACGCTTTGAGAGTTCCTCGAATCGTAGCATTCATCGACGGCGTACCCATGGTCTCTCCTCGTGTTTGTCCTGCGACAATTGTTGTGGGCTAAGCTCCACTTGCTCGGCGTCAATGCTCCGTCCGCAGTGGGCAGGAGGGCGCAGCCTTGACTTAAGCCACTCAAGCTCCGATGGACGGCTTCGTAGCTTAAGTGCTGACGTGACAATAGCAGGGAGTGAATTCGAGCCGAGCCGGCGCATTGTAGCCACAGCCTGCGCCGAGAACCAGGTGGGCAACCGTCGTCAACGGGTGAGTGAGCCGATGTTTAAAGGCTCTTTTCCTGGCATTGTTTTTACTCGAGTCCGCGCCAGAGTTAAGCGCGACGCTAGCAGCCCGCTCGCCGGCTGGGAGAAGGAAGCTCGGTCGCACAAAAAAACGGGCGAGTACTGAGGGTACTCGCCCGTCGGATTTCTGAGGTCGCGGCAACGCGAAAGGCTGCGCGTGGGCTCCTAGGGGCAGCTCCCCG
>CAYZYD010000043.1:0-12725 GCA_964482505.1 uncultured Planctomycetia bacterium
CTCGAATTCTCGACCTCCCGCATCGAAAGCAGTTTTCGGGCGGGCTGCTAGTAGAGAAACTCGAGCAAGGTGTCACCACTCATCCCGGCGATCCACCCACCCACTTCGACGTCCGCGATCACTTGGGCGAGTTCGTCACGATCGAAGCGCACTCCGACAAACCTAGCCTCGAGTTCCGCAATCTCGTGCTCGCCAAAAAAGTCACCGTATATTTTGAGGCTCTGAATCACCCCCTTCTTGACTTCGATTCGCGCATCGATCTGCCCGAAATCGTAGCGCTGCTGCTTTTGTACGTTAAAGGGGGGCGAAGAGCCGTAGTTCCAGTCCCAGGTTCGGTACTTTGAATCGGCGAGCGCTACGATCTCTTGCCATTCCGACGGTTTAAACTCGTAACGAGGAATCTCAGAGCTGCCGGCGAAGATCTCTTGAGTTAAATAGTCCCGGAACTCCTCGACCGTCGGGACGCGCTCTAGGAACTCGGCGATATTGGCGACGCGACTCCGCACCGACTTGAGTCCCTTCGATTCGATCTTTGCCATCTTGACCCGCAAGGCCTCGGTCACCGCGTCAAGCTCTGAGTTATAGAGCAGCGTGCCGTGGCTGAACATCTTCTGAGCCGTAAAGAACTGGGCATTCCCCGAGATCTTACGGCCGCCCGCAAGGATGTCGTTGCGACCGTTGACCTCGGCCGGAACTCCGAGCTTGTTCAGAGCGGCGACCACTGGCTTTGTAAACTCGTGAAACTTGAGGATCGCGCCTTGGCGGTACTTCTGGATAAAGCTGAAGTTGAGATTGCCGAGATCGTGGTAGACCGCTCCCCCACCCGAGATACGCCGGACCACTCGGATCCCCTGTTCGCGGACGTAATCGTGATTGATCTCCTCGAGCGTATTTTGGTTTTTGCCGACGATGATCGACGGCTGATTGATATAGAAAAGTAGAATGTTCTCGTCGGGGTCGAGATTGCGGACAGCGTACTCTTCAAGCGCCAGATTGAGAGTGGGGTCGGTCTGTCCGCGATTGTCTAATAGTTTCACTTCGTCGCGTTTCTGAGCTCGTAGAGTGCGAAACAGTTGATCGTCATTCCATCCCAGATCTCGCGGCTCACAATTTGGCGCCGTAACTCGTCGACAGTGAGACGGGCGACTTCGATCTCTTCGGTCGACTCGGGCTCCACCCCCACCTCCTCGAGACCCGTCGCAATGAAAACGTGGCAGTACTCATTCGAAACGCCATTGTAGGGAGCGAACTCCCCAATTTTCTCCCACGAATTCGCCGCGTATCCAGCCTCTTCGCGCAGCTCTTCCTCGGCGCCCTCAAGCGGAGACATCCCCGGCTTGAGCCCCCCGGCGGGAAACTCGAGGCTCGATCGTTGCATCAGGTAACGCCATTGCCGAACCAGAATGAGCTCCCCCGATTCGAGCACTGGTATCGTCATGGTCGAGCCCGGAATATCGACGTAGGTATAGAGACCCTCGGAGCCGTCGGGTTTGACGTAAACGTCGCGCGCGATCTTGAGCCACGGAGTTTCGATCAACGTCTCGGAGCGGAGTTGCGACCACGCCCTCGCTTCCTTCAAGCTTCACCCCAGACGCGCGCTAACTTCGCCTCGAGAAGATCGACCGTCGCCTCCGGGTTCATCGTTTCACCCGTCGACTCCCTGAGGATTTCGTCGGCCGAGTAGATCGACCCTTTCGTATGCACATGCTCTCGAAGCCATTCGAGAAGCGGAGCAAATTCGCCCTCGCGGAATCCCGCTTCGAGCTCGGGGAGGTCACGCAGCGCTGCTTGGTAGAACTGCCCCGCGTAGAGATTGCCGAGAAAGTAGGTCGGAAAGTAACCGAAGGCGCCCATGCTCCAGTGGATATCCTGGAGAACGCCCTCGCGATTGGTCGGCGGAGTCAATCCGAGGTAGCTCTCGGTTTTTGCGTTCCAGAGCTCGGGCAAGTCGGCAACTTCGACCGCGCCCGCGATGAGATCGCGCTCGAGTTCGTAGCGCAGTGCGATGTGGAGGCTGTAGGTCACCTCGTCGGCCTCGACCCGAATCAGGCTCGGTTCGACGCGGTTGATCGCGCGCAAGAAATCGCCGCGGTCGACCGAATCGAAAGCGGGGAATTGGGCCCGGAGTTTGGGATAACAAAAGTGCCAAAAGGGTTCGGCGCGGCCGACGATGTTCTCCCACAGCCGCGATTGCGATTCATGAAGCGACATCGAGACGGCTGAGGCCCCCGGAGTCCCGACGAGTTCGGGATCGAAGCCGAGTTCGTAGAGACAGTGACCCGTTTCGTGGAGCGCCCCGAAAAACGCGGTGGGAAAGAAGGACTCGTCATAACGCGTGGTCATACGCACATCGTGCGGGGAGGCAACTCCGAGGCAGAAGGGATGGGTTGAAACCGCGAGCTGTCCCTGGTCGAGCGGGTAGCCGAGGATTTCCACCACCTCGGTGACGAGCTCGCGCTGCGCCTCGACGGGAAAGGGTCCCCGCAGAAACTCATCGGTCTGCGCCGCGCTTCGGCTCGCGTACTGTTCGACCAGGGCGCGCAACCGCGGAATCACGGTCTCAAAGGCGCGATCGACCTCGTCCGTTCTCAGACCCGGATCGTAATCACCGAGCAACCCCTCATAGGGTGTCTCACCGTCGCGCGCGTAGATCGCCCCAAACTCCCGCGAGAGCGAGACGATCTTCTCGAGTTCGGGCTGAAACTTGGCGAAGTCATTCTCTTCGCGAGCGTCTCGCCAGTAAACCCGCGCTCTCGACGTGGTGCGCGAATACTCCTGGGCGAGTTCCTTGGGAACTTGGGCTTGGCGATCATACTGCCGCTGGATTTCGCGGACGACGCGCGCGAGCCGCGGGTCGAGATCGGCGTCGCCGACTCGCGCGAGCTCTTCGCCAAACCCGGGGTCGATCCAGCGCTCGACGATCAATCCCGCCAGCTCTCCCGTCGCCTGGGCCCGAGCCTCGGCGCCCGACTTCGGCATGACCGTCTCTTGGTCCCAAAGCAGGACTCGGCGCGCCCCCTCGAGACGCATCAGCCCCGCGTATCTTTCGAGAATGGGTTGAGCCGTTTCGGGGGCCGATTCAGTGATGAGCATGAGGTCTCTCCTCCCGACGCGATTCGAGTTGGTCGAGAGCGTCGAGTTTCAGATGGTCCATGTAGTGTCGATAACAGCAGGCTTGGTAGAGCTCCTCGGCGCCGAGCTCTTGGCTCGGTCCGTCGGTCGAAGCGCTGCCGTTTTGAATCTTCAAATTGAAGATCGCCTTCGAATTGCAATAGGCGCAAGTCGTCTTGATCTCTTCGATCGAGTCGGCGAGTTCGAGCAAGCGCCGACTTCCCGCAAAGAGCCGCGTGCGAAAGTCAGTTCTCAATCCGTAGCAGATGACGGGAGCGCGCGCGGTGCGGGTCAGATCTCTCAGCGATTCGACGACCGCGGGAGCCAGAAACTGCGCCTCGTCGACGAGGACACAGGCGACGTCTGAGAATTGCGCGGGGTCGAACTCGACCTGCTCCCCCAAGACCTGATCCGCGACCCGACCGAGACCAGC
Organism: uncultured Planctomycetia bacterium; assembly: GCA_964482505.1. GTDB lineage: Bacteria > Planctomycetota > UBA8108 > UBA1146 > JAJFFE01 > CAYZYD01. The sequence continues at coordinate 3,545 of CAYZYD010000043.1, forward strand.
TCGCGACGCAACTTCGCGGACTCCGAAGCGAGTATCGAATTGAGGCTTGAACACGACGACCCGTTTGCCTTGTCGCTCGTAGTTGTGGGCGACCGCGAGCAAGTTGAGGGTCTTGGCGCTGCCGACAGCGCCGTAACGAAAATAGAGTTTGGCCAAAAGCATCACCTTTTGTGCGGAGTTATCGCGAGCAGAGTTATCGGTGGAAGAGATTGTGGACCATGCGCAAGTCTCTGTTACCGGAGGTTCGGGCCGCGGGGGGCGTCCCCCTGGCGTCGGTAACAACCCGGATTCGCGGGGCTCCGGTCTGATGCGCGAGCCAATCCGGGGCGAGGCTATTCGCACCGATCGTAAGGTGCAAGGGGGTTTGGCTTTGTTGTCGCCCTCTGACTTTGGTTCGACAGCTCTCGGGGCTTCCGTCCGAAAACGATGGTAGGTTTTTTAAGACTCTCAATTCAGACGGAGCCACTATGGGGAAACCACTTACGCGAGTTTCGAAGGGCCCTCTCGGACCTTCGGCGCGGCTCGTCGGTCTTATTTTGATCGTTTCGAGCTGCCAATCGACGAGTGAGAAGCCGGTCCTCGAAGGACGATCCTTGGCCGCTGCCTCGTCCCCAACCATCTGCTTCGACGGACTCGGCCACCGCACCGGGGCGGCCCCGTGGATTCTCGGTGGGACTTGCTGCTGTAACCCGAGCCTTGAGATCGTCGCGGATTACGAAAAGCACCGACATTGGTTCGGCACGCTCGAAGAGCTCAAAGCGCTCTACGAGGACCACCATATTGCGACGATCGAAGATCACACCGACTGTAACAGCTATTGTAAATTCGGTCCGCACCTGGCTCGAGGCGGTCACTGCTTAGTTCCGCCAACCCCGGGTACGCCAAACTACGAAGCCTTGCTGACCATCCGAAGGGACTAGCAGTCCGGTGAGAAACTCCTTCGCCCCTTCGAGTCGAGGGCGCAAGAATTCGAGTCGGTTGATTGCTCGCAAGATTCGGAGCGGTCTCGCTCTCGCGAGCTTCTGCTCGACGTTCCTGCTGACGAGTTGTTCCTCGTTTAGCCGCTCGCTCGAAATTGCTTTTCAAGACCGCGCGTTCGGGGAAGCCTACGAGATCATCGATAAGGAGCGCGCCGCCGAGGAGACACATCTCGCGCTACTCAAGAGTCAGAAGGCGAGCGTGGCGCTGCGAGCCGGCGATCTCGCCACGGCCCGGACCGAGCTTCGGGATGTCTCGCTACTCTTGAGTCCCCTCGAGATGCTTGAAAACCAAACGGAGACGCTCGACGAGTTCAAGGCGTCCAAACACGAGCGACTGATGAACGCGCTCTATCGGGCTTTCCTAGGATTCGAGGAGAGGGATCCCGAGGCGGTAGCGCAAGCACTCAGCGACGCAGAGTCGGCCTCGAGCACCGCGGAACTTCTACCGCCCGCGTTTCGACTTCTCAAACAGGTCTTCAGCGACTACCTCGTCAACATCGAAGAGCCCGACTCGGCGAGCCGCTGTCTGATCTGGATCGACACCGGTCTCGCGCCGCGCCGCTGCGGGCCCGATCGATACCTCGAACGCGAATCGATCGTCTTTACGAGCGTCGAACTCGCCTTCCCCGGACGCGACGTCGCTGCGGCGACCCTCGGGATCGATCTCTTCGATACCTGGAGACGCCTCCACGACGACGATCCCGACCGCGAGGGTCGGTCCGCCCACGGTTTCGTCCGGTTACTCTCGGGAGCGCTCTTTCTCTTCTCGCCCTTTCGCAGCTATCACGAGGATGCGACCTACTGGTCCCTGCTTCCGGCCCGTAGTTTCCTCTGGTACGGCACCCTCGACAGCGGAGTGACCGACCTCGAGCTGCGCGCCAAGCTCAGTAGCGGTGAGCAAGAGAGCCAGACTTGGCACCGCCTGCCGATTCCCGAAGGTTATCTCAGCGTTTACTACTTCCGGTTTTGAGTCGGACCGGCTACTGGTCGGGCTGGCTCGCGGGCTGCGAACTCGGCTGCGTGGCCGGTTGAGTCGAGAGCTCCGGACCGTAAGCCTCACCTTTGTCGCCAGGTTCGGGTTGTGTCACGGCTTCCGGCTCTTTCGGCTTGGGGGGCGAATAGGTTGGTAAAGGCACCTCGGGCTCAGATCCCGGAATGGGCTTGATCGGAATCGCCGGCACCGCATCAGGCGTCTCCGGATCCGCAGGGCTCTCGGGTTCGGCCGGCTTGAGTTCATCGAGCGTCTTAAAGAACCCATCACAGGTATATTCACCGGCTACGTACACTCGGTCGCTTCCCGCGAGTCGGAGGTAGAAACGCTTTCGGTTTTCGTCGTAGCCTTCAACTCCTTCGGGGACCTCCTTGCCGATCTCGACGCGTACGGCAGACTCATCGACTGGTTTGATCTCAGACCAGCGAGCCGGCGGAGTCAGCCCATACTCGGAAACCTTGTTCGGATCGACGGGCGCGGCGACTTCGAGAAAACGGTAGCGCGAGACGAGCGCCGTTACCGCACTCGCGTCGGGTTCGAACTCTTCGGGCGCAGTCACCCGCCAGGTTCGTTCGGGCTTCTCGGGAACCTCGGGCTGAGTCGTCGGCTCCTTCGGGTCGGCCGCTGTTTCGCCCGGGGTCGAGACGAGGGCGATCGTTTCGCCATTTTGATGGATCGTGATGCGTTCGACCTCGGTCTCTTGATCGAGTTGGTAAAGCCGCGTCTTGCACCAGCTGCCGAGTGTCTCTTTTCCCCAACTGAGCCGACCCGATTGCACCACGTTGGGGCTGACGGCGTAAACTTCGTCGGCTTCTGGCCCGCGGGCGTAGCAATGGTCGGGGGCGTCGGCGGCTTTGCCGACGACGACACGATAGGGAAGAGCGTCGCCACTACCGCTGAGCTCGAGTTGCCATCCATCACCACTATCCACCCCAAACCGAGCGTGGCTACTCGAGCTCTCGGCTCGAATCTCGGGGCCGCGGATTCTCGCCACCTGCTTGATGAGTTCGACAATATCGGCGCTCTTGGCTGGGTAGTTGTGAAAGTTCGCGACGACCCAGTCTTTGTCTGACTTCGTCAAGTCGACTTCGACCAGCCCTTTCTGGATCCGCAAACGTTCGACCGCCTCGGGTTTGAACGCGGGCAACTCGAGCGAAACCGTGATCTCTCTTACTGGGGTGTAGTCGCTTGGGCTCTTGAGAAAGTAGAACGCGGCTCCGAGAGCCAGGACCACGACTAAGAGGGCGAGTGTCACCTTAGGGCTCATGCGTCACCTCCGGTTCGGTGCGTCTTGAGATAATGCGATTCGTACCCGCGCGAAACCGTCCGTCTGACAAACCAGCGAAAGAGGCCGAAGAGTAGCAGCGCGAGGGGAACTCCAAACACGTTGCCGTAGATGACGCGTTTGCGCTCGGACTCTTCGAGGTCGACAAACTTCCGATCCTTGAGAGTCTTGCTCCGAATGTCGATAAGCTTCGGACCGAGCGATAGCGTCTCGAAAGAGCGCAACAGAAAGTATCCATTCTCTTGGTACTGGGAGAGCGTCTGGACTTTGGCGAAATCGGCGGAGGAGCAGATAACGACACGCGCTCGCTGCGGCGCGATCGGCGGCGCCTTAACCCCAGCATCGGCGGGTTGCGAGTCGGCCGCATCAGCTTCTTCGGGAGCCGCCGGCCACGACGGAATGTCGCTGCCTTCGGGGTAGAGCGCCGGAAAAGTTCCCTCGAGCAGGTAGACGAGACCGTACGACTGGGTCGCTTCGGGGGCTTGGAACATCTCCTTGACGAGCTGAGTTGAGCTCGGCGAGGTCCAGCTCGATTCGGTGGTTTCGGCTAGCAGGGTTCGTTCGAGCCCACTCGCCTCGAAAGCCTTCTCGTCAAAGTCGATCGCGGTCGCGTAGGGGAAGAAGAGTTGGTTGAGCTGCTGAGTCAGCGGCGAATCCGAATTGATGCCCTGCTCCTCGCTCGCCGGAACCACCGGATACTCGCGCGGAAAACCGCGCTGGACGAGATAGCCGCACGACTGCGAGGAAACGATCGACTCGCGCAGCCTGACTCCCCACTTCGAGAAGAGCGCGTCGAGCCCGGGATCCATGACATGGACGGTGATCTGGCCGAATTGCGAGGCACTCTCGGCATAACGCGAAGCGAAAAAGACGACGTCGCCGCCCTGCGCCACAAAGCGATCAATCTCGTAGACCTGACGGTCGCTGAGCTCCTTGGGCTGTGCGACGACAAGCAGCGCGGCGTTGAAAGGGATCGGCGACGACTCCGTAAGCTCGATCTCGCGGACGTCAAAGCCGAAGTCCTGCTGCCTGAGCGCGTCGATCAATTGGCTGTAGGGGTGCACTTTGCGCGGAGGCATCTGCGGCATGCGCGGATCAGGCGGCTGCGTCGTAACGTCATCGGCGCGACCGTGGAAGAAAGCGACGACGGGTTTCTCTTTCTGAACCAACCGCACAATTCGACTGATGACTTCGTATTCGAGACCTTGCAACCCCTGCAGCGTCGGAATCGTCTCCGAATTGTCGAGATAGCGGATGCGTAGGCCGGAGTAGAACTGGATCTGCTCGCGACTGTCCTCGTCGAGGGTCGTGCCGCGTAGCTCGGGGATCTCAAACTCTTCTGAGAACTCGATCTTTTTGCGATCGCGCAGCGTGACGAGAGTTTTCATTTTGAAGATCCCCCCGAAGGTCTGCTCTTCCTCGACCTCTTCCTCTTCGCCGGCCTCCTTCGCCTCTTCCACCTGTTTATTGATCCAGACGAGCGGGTCTCGGATTTGAACCTCGACCCGATCTCCTCCAGCCCGACCGAGCTCTTTGAGAAAATCTGAAATGTCGCGTCGAGCGTTGCGAAAGTTCGGGGGGACCTTCTTCGACACCCAGTAGTCGAGGTAGATCTTATCGGTCAGCCCCTCGAGCACTTCGAGACTGTAGGGGCTCAAGGTATGGATCTGCTCTTCGGTCAAGTCGAGGCGGGGGCCGGCCGTGAGGGGCACCACAAAGCCGACGACCGCAAGGACGAGAATGCTGAAGACGATCGCGTTGATAAAGAATGCACTTCTAGACATTGGTGATCCCTCCCCTAGTACCGACGCGCTTGGACGAAAAAGATGTTGAGGAAGAAGAACCAGACGGTGCCGCCGATGAAGTAGACGATATCGTCGAGCGCAACGATACCGCGAGCGAAGCTATCAAAATGCCCCCAGACCCCGATCGCCTCGAGGGCATTTGCGAGTTCGGGTTTGTCAACTCCGACGAACTGAAGCGCAAATGGCGAGAAGAAGAGCAGGAATACCAGCAGCCCCAACACTCCGAGGAGCAACACGACAACCTGATTCTGCGAGATCGAGGAGACAAACGCACCGAGCGCGACAAAAAAGAGACCCATGAGAAGACAGCCAAAGTACCCTCCCCAAATCGGTCCCCAATCGGGCTCGCCGAGCCAGCCTATGCTGAGTGGAAATCCGATAGTGAAGAGGAGACCGAGCATCAGCACGAAGTAGGCTGCGAGAAACTTGCCCAAGACCACTTCGTGAACCCGGAAGGGAAGCGTCAACAGAAGCTCGGCAGTCCCCACCCGGAACTCCTCGGACCAGAGGCGAAAGGTGATGACGATCGCGAAGAGTCCCAGCAGCACCGGCATCACGGTGAAGAAGGTCCGCATATCGGCCTGGTTGAGCGCGAAGTATTTGAAGAGCCAGAAGACCGCGGCCGAGATGAGACAGACAAAAAACGGTGTCATCAAAAAGGCGATCGGCGTGTTGAAGTAGGCCTTGAGCTCGCGCCCAAAGATCACGAGGGCTCCACGCATCAGTAACGCCTCCCCTCTCGCGTCAGCTTGAGATAAACATTTTCAAGCGACCGCTGAACCCGCTTGACCTCGTGCACGGTGGCCCCGAGTTCGCTGAGACCGGCTTGAACCTTCTCGAGATCGGGATCAGTCCCCGCGCCTCCAAACTGAAGCCACTGATCGGTACCGATGCGGTCGATGTGGACGAGCTCCCCGAGACCGAGCTTGGAGAGCGGTGCCCCTTCGAGGTCAGCGCCGCGCGCCCGCACTTGCCAGGTCGCTTCTCCAGCCGCTTGGGCGAGCTCTTCGGGAGTGCCGTTAGCGATAAGTCGACCGTCGCAGATCACCATTATCCGAGTACAGATCGCCGAGATCTCCTGCAGGATATGGGTCGAGAAGAGAATCGCCTTATCGATCGAAAGCTCGCTGATAAGGCTCCGCATTTCGATGATCTGCTGTGGGTCGAGCCCGTTGGTCGGTTCGTCGAGAATGAGCACCTCGGGGTCGTGAATCAGCGCTTGAGCGAGACCGACACGCTGCTTGTAGCCCTTTGAGAGCGTGGCTGTCGGCCGTTTGGTCATTCGCTCGAGGCCGAGTTGTTGGACGACGACATCCATCCGTTCGCGGATCTTACCCCCCGACAATCCGCGGCTCTTGCCGATAAAACGGAGATACTCGCGGACCTGCATCTCCGGATAGAGTGGAATCGCCTCGGGCAAGTAGCCCATCTGCTGCCGAGCTTCGCGCGTTTCCGTCCGGATGTCGTGGCCGCAGATCTTGACCTTGCCCGCGTTCGGGATCAGATATCCCGTCAGGATCTTGAGGGTCGTGCTCTTGCCCGCACCGTTCGGTCCGAGGAAGCCGAGGATTTCTCCGCGACTCACCTCAAACGACACATCGTCCACCGCTCGAACCGGTCCGTAGATTTTGCGCAGGCCCTCGGCTTGGACGAGAGTCGGGTTTTCCGACGTCGGCTGAGCCTCCGCGCTTTCCGAATCGGCTCCGGCTTCAGCGGCAGCAACCGCTGATTCGGTCATAGTCGACTCCTTGTCAATGACACGATCCGCGCTGGCAAATTCGCCAGTCTCTGAGGTCGCGTTTTCTGGGGTGCTTGGACTTACCATCGCAAGTCTCGATCACGATTCGATCCCCCGACCTGAAGTACTCCGAATCACCCCGAGCTGCACGTCGAGTGATTTCGCCCGGGGTTGACTGAGAGGGCCGGGGTTGCCTGAGAGAGCCGGGGTTGACTGAGAGGAATCGGGGGCGGCTGATAAGGGAGACTCGCCCGCCGCATCAAACGGACTCCCCTCCCGGCTCTCGATCAGAAGGGGCTTGAGAAAAGAGGATTCTGGGGTCCGGATCGATGATCATAGGCTCGCCTGGAGCGATTTCAAGCCGCTGTCAGAGAGCGCCGGGACCTTGCAAACAACGGGAGAGCGGGTCGGCGCCTGAGCAATTCTCGGGGCTGGTCGAGCGGTTCACAACGGAGCTACCGGGTCTGGAGGCGATTTTTGGGTGAAATGGCTAACGCAGAAGTTCGAGCAGCTCTTCGATCGAGTTGACGTCGCGGCCGAAGAGTAACGCCGCCGCCCCGACTTCGCGCACCGAGTCGCAGTTGACGGGATAGTCGTCGATAAAGATCACGTCGCGGGGTTCAATCTCGACCCCATCCTCCGCCTTGATCGCCTTGATGATATTGATCACCGCCGCGCCCTTGGATTGCCAACCGTACTGTTCGTGAACAAAGTAGTCGGCGATACCGAACAGTTCGAGCAGCTCTTCGGACACCGCAGGGTCATTGCGACTTGCGAGCGAGCAATAGCAGTCTCGTTCGTCGAGGTGCGATAGGACTCGACGAACACCTTGTCTCAGAAGAATCTTAGCGGTCGGTCCGATGATCTCGTGGCTGTTCTTGAGTTGAAAGGGACCCGTAACCGGTCCCATCACGCTCTGGTGGACCATCCAGAGAGTTTCGTCGAGGTCGAATACAACGAGTTTGTATCGCACGCTCCTCCTCGAGATCTTCACCGGTTCTTAAGAAAAGCGTACGCGACGACTGTCCAGTCTGCAGAGTGATTTCTGACGGGTTCACCCGGCCCCCACTTATGTACCCAGGGAACTCAGGCACCCGCTGGGAATCCAGGCAAACCGTTGGAATCCCGTGAAGAACTGGCAGCTTGAACCACCCCCGGAACGATACGACGGCGACACACTTGTGCACCGCGAGCGACGTTGCGAAGCGGTTCGTCTCTCGAGGACTTTACTGCTCGACCCGGCCTGTCGACCAAGCCTCAAAGAGCGGTTCCAGTTCATAGAGCAGGAGATCCGAAACTTCAACCCATGACTGCCGACGAATCGCCTCCGATAGCTCAGCTAAGATCTCAGTGATCTTGAGCTCCTGTTCGTCCCGATATTCGGGAGCGAGAACCATCTTCGCGGCCTTGAGCAGAATGTCGACTTCCCCGAGAAACTCTTCGAGTTTCGTCATACTCGGTCGCCATTCCCCGCGCGCGAACTGACAGCCCAGTTGATGCGCGAGTTGGGCAAACTTGGGGAGTGCGCTCTCGATCTCTTGTCGGATCTCTTCCTGCTCGAGCGGGTTTTCAAACGGGGGAATCGCCGTCACCCGGACCTCGCGGGGCGACTCGGCGCCGGCAGACTCCCAAGCACCGTCTTTGAGAAGAGCCCCGTCGGCCTCGACCTTCTCGACTCGCCACCCCTGCCGCTCGAGCTCAGAGACAAGCCTTTCAATCGAGATGCTCGAGTCCTGCTCAAACGGGTGATCATTGATCGTATAGTTTGTCCCACTCACAGAGCCCCCCACCGGTTCGGGATGTTACGTCGCGTCGGCTTCCCGCCCCGATCATTATCCCAAGCGAGATGCGGGCAGGCTGCGTTCGGGTATCGGCCCAAATCTCCCCGCTCTTTCGAGATTATCGGCAGAGTGTCGAATTCTCGCTCAGCTCCCCGGTCGGAGCGCCGATAAAAATCGAGTGAGAGGGGGCTTCCCATGCGATTTCCCAGAAACGCCCGAATGACGTTGCTTGCGGTGAGTCTCGCAAGTGTGGCTGGAACCACGAGCTGTTACGGACCGCTCTCTGAATTCGTTCAACCGGAGACTCCCCCGGCCGCCGTCCCTGAACCCGAACAGGTGCCCTACACGAGTTGGCTCCAGGTCACGCGTGGTCAAATTGGAGAAGACTTGCAGCCAACCGCGATCCCCGGATCGGGCGTGCTCTTCTCCTCCAATCGTCACAGCCGCCACTTCAAGCTCTACCTTCGAGAAGAAAACAGCGAGCGGGTGCGGCAGATCACAACCGGACGAGGCGACGACGCCTTCGCCGCTCTCGACCCGCAAGGCGAGCGCATCGTCTTCGCCTCCAACCGCTCGGGCTCCTGGCAGCTCTACCTGCTCA
>CAYZYD010000044.1:0-12720 GCA_964482505.1 uncultured Planctomycetia bacterium
ATGAATGATCCTGATGAGGACTTTTGAATCTCCATCTTATACTCCTTCCACGGACCTTACGAGTTGCAAAGAGTGGGAGAGTGCCTCGAGAGTCTCTACCCCGAAAGTCTCAAGACGGCGTTAAGTCGCGAGGCCCTAGTCGATCTCCTCAGTCACGAGATCTCTCGGCTCGAAAGTCGCCCGCTCCTCCTCGTCGGGTATGAAGGCTGTGGTAAGACCACGCTTCTCCATCAGACGATCCGTCGCAAAATGGCCGGCCGGTTTTCGCTTCCTCAGAAGGGGCTGACCTGGCACGTCTCCCCGGCGCGGCTCATTTCGGGGATGTCCTACGTCGGCCAATGGGAAAGCCGACTCCAAGCGATTCTCAACTACATGATCGAGACGGATCACATCCTCTTTATCGACGAGATGCTATCGCTCTTTCAAGCGGGGCAGAGTGCCCAATCCGACGTCAGCGTCGCCAATGTCATCAAATCGTACCTCGACCGGTCGCAGCTCCGATTGATCGGAGAGCTAACACCCGAGGCGTACCGGATTATGCGCGAACGAGACCGCGGGTTTGCCGATCTCTTCCAGGTCGTGCAGATTGCTGAACCGCAACCAGAGACCGTCACCAAGATCATGATTCGGCGCCGCGTTGAGCTCGAAAGCGAGTTTGAAATTAGGATGGCGAACGAGGTGATACCCCAAATCTTGGCGCTGGGGCGTCGCCATCTTCGCAATCAGGTCTTTCCCGGAAAGGCGGTCCAGCTGCTCGACACGCTCGCCGTCAAGTACCGAGGTGACTCAGATCGAGAAGTTGGCCGCAAGCAAGTCGTCGAAGAGTTCAGCCAATCGACTGGGCTTTCGTTAGAGTTTGTCGACGACGAGCGAACGCTCGAGCGTGCGGAAGTGACTCAAGCCTTGAAGGCACGCGTGGTCGGGCAAGGTGCCGCGCTCGATGCCCTCGCCGACTCGATCCTTATCGCGAAGGCCCGACTCAACGACCCGCAGCGACCCCTGGGGACATTTCTCTTCCTCGGTCCGACCGGGGTGGGCAAGACGGAGTGTGCGAAGTCCCTCGCCGAGTTCCTGTTTGGCTCCGAAAGCAAGCTCTTGCGCTTTGATATGAATGAATACACCGATGTGGGGTCAAGCCGTCGCCTTACCGGTACCTTTGCTCAGTCCGAAGGGCTCCTCACGAGCCAAGTCCGTTATTCACCTTTCTCGGTGGTTCTCTTTGATGAAATCGAAAAGGCAGACCCCGAAGTCTTCGACCTTTTGCTGCAGGTGCTCGGAGAGGGACGCCTCACGGACGCTCGGGGACATACCGTCGATTTCACTCAAACTTTAGTCATCTTAACTTCGAATCTCGGAGTCAGCGACTCAGAGCGGCAGCTCGGTTTTCGGGAATCTGAGTCCGATCGTCACGCGGCGTTTGTCCGCGCGGCTGAACGTTTCTTTCGACCCGAGTTCTTTAACCGTCTCGATCGCGTGGTTCCCTTTTCGCGATTGTCTCGGACCCAGATGGAGAAGATCGTCAACTTCAACCTCGATCGTGTGGCAACACGAGAGGGTATTGCGCAGCGACGGGGCGTTCTCGATATCTCGGATCGAGCTCGAGAACATATTATTGACATCGGTTACCACCCTGAACTGGGGGCTCGCGCGATCAAGCGCGCGATTGAGGATGAGATCATCGAACCCCTAGCTCGCTTTTCGGCTCGACTTAAGTCCACTAGCCCGACTCGTATCGAGGTTCTTGAGATCGGAGGGCGCCTGGGCGTTCGGTCGAAGGAGCTTGAGTTTAGCTCGCCAGGCCTTTGCCCCCAGCCGCAGACCGAGGCGATCGACATCCTCGACCGTCTTCCGGAACTACTTGGGCGCCTGCGCCGCCGTGTCGAGGCGATCCGTCCCCCCGCCAATATCCCGATTGATGAAGTGGCCGAGCACCACCACTACTTTGAGTTTCAGCGTAAGCTCGAGAGCTTTCAGAAGTTTGCCCAAAAGGTGGAGCGATCGCTCGAGGCACAACAACAGCCTCAGGTCGGAGGTTTACGCCGGCCGAAGGTTGTTCGCGACCGACGAGAGCGGGCCGAGCTGGTACGGCGGGTTCCCTCACAGTGGGATGCACGCAAGAGCAGTCAAGATTTGAGTGACTATTTACGCGAGCTCTATTCGACTGGTGAAAAGGTAGACGCGCTCCTCTCTGACTTTGAAAACGAAACGCGCTATCTCGCCTTCCTAGCGGACAATACCCCGGAAGAAAAGGCGCGGGTACTCGTTCGGACTTGGGGAGGAGATTGCGAGGAGGTTATCCGTTCGGTGCTCACTACGCTGACTGGTCTCTTCGCGCTGCAAGAGGTCAAAGAGTTCCATGAGAATTTTGGCCAAGGTCAAACTGCGATTGTCGTCACATTGATCGGTCCTGGGGCGCGCGCCCTTGTCGAGCTGGAGGCGGGAGTGCATCTGATCCAATCCTCGGACCGAGCTGCCCTGAGGTTCTTCGAGTGGCGAGCTGAGCCCGACACCTCGCTAGGGGATACCGCGCTCATCGAGAGGCGACTCCGCTGGCAAGAGCAGCTGGCGGAGCCGAACTCAACCTGTTTGCGCGAGGCTGACTTCGGCGATCCCGAACCCCTTCAACCCGTGATTCGCGTCTACTCGGAAAAGGGCAGCTACGACTTGAGAAGCGGTCAGCTTTCTCCCAGTTGGCCTCGGCCGGTCGAGTTGTTTGCCTTCCTCACGAGCCAGCTCGGGTTACCGAGTTGGTTCACGAGCCCCGATGAAATTGAGGAAGCTAGTGGCTAGCCTTCCCGTGCTGGTGCAAGAACATCAAGCTGGCTTCTTTTCTGCTACCTATCTCGCAATGGAGGTGCAATCGGTCGGGCTCGGGTCGACAGCACGGGAGGCCCTTGAGAATCTCGGGCGCGATCTTCTCTGGAACGAGAAGAGATTTAGAATTCAGACTCCTGACTTCTTTTCGGCCGAGCTGCTCGTCTTGAAAGTAAAGGTCTTCGCGGAGTACTCGATGCACGGGATGGTTGACTTCTATCCCGAACCGATTGTGCTCCCCGTATTGGCGGTGACCGGCGAATCGAGTAAGGGAATAAAAATCTGTGTGCTGCCACAATTCCAGATTCAGTTTCGCTATCGGGAACCGAAACAGGTTAAGGAGCTCGCCTCGACGTTTGTTACCGAGGCATTGCGAGGTTCGACGCCTCGCGAGATCTCTCGGTACCTTCCTCCAGAGCGTTACTATCTCGACGAGCTCAAGATTCTCCTCGGTAAGTTCTCAAGTAGCCCGCGGGAGAAATCGCTTCCCCGGGTCTTGGCCGAAGTCTCGGAACCACTCGCAAGCCCGACCTTTCGCAAGAACTTTTCAAAGGCCTGGGGGCGGGAAGCTCAGGTTGAGAACCTCTTAGATCGGTTCGATTCGTCGAACCCAAACTTGGTGGTTTTAGGAGACGAACGGTCGGGCAAGACTACCGTGATCGCCGACGCCGCTCTGCGCTATGAGCGTCGCCGCGAGGGAGGGACTCAGCCAGAGCACCTCTTTTGGCTTACGAGTGGATCTCGTCTCGTGGCCGGAATGAAGTACCTCGGGATGTGGGAGGAGAGAGTCGAGAGCCTGATTGCGGCTCTGAGCGACCTTGAGGGGTTTCTCTGCCTCGAAAACTTGCTCGAGCTCGTCACGGTGGGCGGCACCGATCCAAATGCGAGTATTGCCGCCTTTCTCATTCCGTATCTCGAACGCGGCCAGATCAAAGTCCTGGCCGAAGCGACGCAATCGGAGCTCGACTCCTGCCGGCGACTTCTGCCGAGGTTTGCGAGTCTCTTTGAGGTGGTCGTGCTCGAGGAGCTCAGCCGAGCTCGGGCGACGGAAGCTCTGACCGAAGTGACTCAGCAGCGAGCTCGAGATCTTCACCTCGAAGTCGATCCCGAAGTCCCCGACCTCGTACTTTCTCTCTTTCGACGGTTTTCGCCTTACCAGTCCTTCCCGGGTCAATCGACCCCGTTTATCGATAAGCTCTTCCAGAAGCTGGAAAAGCACGGAGAAAAGCGAGTGGGGGCAAGGGAGGTTCGAAGTCACTTCGTCCAGGAGACGGGGCTGCCCGAACTGCTTATCCGTGACGATCGATCGTTGGAATTCGATGATGTCGTCAAATCACTCGAACAAAAAGTCATCGGACAGCGCTCGGCCTGTGAAGCCGCCGCTCAAATCGCCATCCGTCTCAAAGCTTGTCTCAACGATCCGCAACGTCCCGTGGGAGTACTCTTTTTCTCCGGACCGACCGGAGTCGGCAAGACCGCGCTCGCCAAAGCCTTGAGCCATTATCTCTACGGTGCGGGTCGCGAAACGGATCGATTGATTCGACTCGATATGAGCGAGTTCTCCGGCTACCACGCCGCCGATCGGCTGCTCGGTGTGGCCGGGGGTGAGCCGAGTGACTTCGTGAAGCGGGTCCGAGCTCAGCCCTATTGCGTGGTTCTCTTCGACGAAATCGAAAAGGCGGCTAGTGACGTTTTCGATCTGCTACTCGGACTCCTAGACGAAGGTCGACTCACGGACGCACTCGGTCGCACGACCTCGCTGAGATCGGCGGTTGTGATCCTGACTTCGAATCTCGGAGCTGATCAGAATAGTGTCTATGGATTCGGAAGCGACCGCGGTGACCCGTATGGAGTTGCGATTCGCGAGTTCTTTCGCCCCGAGTTTTTTAACCGTATCGATCGCATCGTTACCTTCAATCCGCTCTCCGAGGACGTTATCCACGAGATTACCGAAAAGGAACTTCGCGAGATCGCTGGCCGGGAGGGTTTCGTCAGCCGCGGACTTCGGCTCGTCTTTAGTAGAGAGGTCGTCCGGCACCTGGCTCAGCTCGGGTTCGATCGCCAGTATGGAGCGCGTCCCTTGCAGAGAGTCCTAGAGCAACAGGTCGCGACCCGCGTCGCAAAGCTCGTCGTCGAGGATCCGGAGCTTCGAAATCAGACCCTCGTTCTCTCGTCGAACCAGGGAGAACTGACGGTTCTGGTCGACGGGTAGCGACGGTTCGACCCGCGAAGTTGCCCTGAGTCTCAGGGGCAGCCCATGGTTCCGTCACAGCCCAGCGAACTCGAACTACTGCCAAACCCTGAGGCACACATGCCGTTGCCTTGGGGGGGTGGCCCTCCCGAGAAGAGCGAATTCAGGGTGAAGACCGGGTCGCTGATATTGATCGCACCGTCTGAGTTCGCGTCACAAGCTTGGTCGCAATTGGGACTCGCCCCCATCGTAAAAAGGAAGCCGAGCTCGAAGACCGCGTCGGCGATGTTGTACGACAAGTCGTCATTGCAGTCACCGCGGTTGAAGGAGGGATTGGAGGAGGTCGGTACGAGTTCGTCAAAGCCGGGTCCAAAGGGATCGAAGTCGAGGGGATCAATCGAAACAGCGGGACCGAAGCTGTTGGTGAAGCCGAGAACGATGGTCGCACTCAGCTCAAGGGGGAAATTCGCAAAGAAAGTCGCTAAGTCGATGACTTGCTCGGTATCTGCGGGAAGAGTCGCCACCCCGCTCAGACTGACAATCGCCTCCATCGTGAAGCCGGTCGGGAATACTTGGAAATCCAGGAAGTCGGGACCATCTCCGCCATTGAGAGCTTGCACGTCGGATCCTTGTACTACCATCTCGAGCGGAAACGAGGCCCCGATATCGAGGGGAGGGCTGTCGAGGCTTGTCGCTTCGAATCCAAAGCTCCACGCTTCTAATGGAAGCGCAGTATTGAGAAAGAGCGCCACGCTAAAGTCGGTATCTTGGGTAAAGCGGGGGGCGGCGTCGACTCCGAAGAAGAATTGCTCTTCGAGAGTCGTGTTTGTAAACACGAGGGCGTCGTTCGTCTCCGGTTCCAGTTGCGTTCCGGAAAGCAGCGTGACCACGGGCGGACTGGTTGCGTCATTTGAACTTGCGAGTTCAAGCGAAGTAACTCCCTCTGCCGCACTCCCGAGATACTCCGCTACCACCCAGTTTTCTTCGAGGGGGCCGAGCCCCACCGGAAAGTTCGCTCCGAGAATGAGATTGTAGGAATACCGATCGACGCCGAGCGTGATCTCCTGGAATTCGGGAACTGTGGCGTCAAACTCAGCTTCGGTAAACCCGGACGGGCTCACTCCGAGGAGCTCGAGAATTGCGGGATCGTGGTAGACGCCGAAGTTCAAGCCGCCGAAGGACGACTCGGCCTCAACTCGAACGGTGCTCGATAGAATTGCCCCGTCGGTCACTTCACCCCCCGTCACCGTGATGGTGAAGTCGCCTCCCGCTTGCAAGGAAGCTCGAGCGAGACAAAGAAATCCTAACGTGACAAAAGCTGCGGCGGACAAACGGATCATCAGTTCCCTCTTCTCAGTCGTTCAGCCAGTTCTTGAAATTTGTCCATCTGTTGATTGGTGAAGTAAAGCCGATTCAGCATGCGGGCGGTTTCGAGGGTGTAGGGATGCTGGGCCCCGTACTCCCCGATTAATACCTCGAAGGCGGATTCGAGCATTTCGGTCACTCCGCCAAATTCTTTAAGTCGCATCAGACAGCGAGCGTAAGTGGCGGCATAAACGGCTCGGTCGGGATTCTGCGCCCCGAGAACTTCGAGGCATTCTAGGTAGACGCGTTCATAAATCGGGCGCGCCTCTTGAGGGAAACCCGCCTGCCAGTAGAGCTCAGCGAGGTGATGGCGGGCGAGGAGCGTAAACTCAATCTGCCCTTCGAGCGACTCAAAGGAAGAGACAATACTGCGCATTTCGTGTTCGAGCTCGGGCAGGCTCTGCGAACTCAACTCGCAGGCGCTGGCGCGGTGGTCGACGTAATTGAGGCGAGCAATTAGGGTCTTCTCATGCTCGTCACCGAGCTGTTCTCGGAAGCTCGCCACGGCGAGGCGGTGGAGTTGATCGGGATCTCCCGGTCCACCCTCGCTTGCGATTCGAGCGAGGTTTGAGAGACTCTCGAGGGTCGCGGGATGAAGATCACCGAGATGCTTTCGCCGCAATTCGTAAGCGATTTCGGCCTCGTCGTAGGCCTGGTCCCAATCACCTCGATTCGCGTGAATTGAGGCGAGGGTGTCGAGGACTTCAAAATACTCGCTATGGTCGGCCCGGCCGGCGCGCTTAAAGGTAGTGCGGAGTGATTCGAGCCGAGCTTGCGCCTCTTTATTGTTGCCGCGGTGCTCCCAGTAGTCGGCGTACTTGCGCTCCGCCCGCAGGGCCTCGAGAGGGAAGGACTCTGACGAATCTCGGAGACCATCGAGCGCGAGCTCGAAGAGCCGTTCCGCTTCGCCGTATTCCCCGAGCCGTCCGAGTGCTTCAGCCTTGAGAAGTTCAAGCCGGCCGATCTCCTGATGCGGCAATCGATCTGCTTCTAACTTCCCGAGAACTTCGAGCGCTTCGCGATACTCGCCGAGCAGGATCATGGTTCGGGCGCAGTCGAGGCGAGCCGCCTGATCGAGACCAAACTGTTGAGTTTTCTCGGTTAAGCGAATTACCCGATCAAATTCCTGGCGAGCGTCTTTGTACGCTCCAAGACCGAGATAGCTCTTACCGATCGCGGTCCTGACTAGAGCCTCCACTTCGGGCTCTTCCGCTAGCGAAGACGCGAGCTCGTGACTGGCGCGGTCGAGTATCTCCGCTACCTTCACCTCACGTCCGTCGAGATCGGGGTCGGGGGAGGCGAATATCTTCGTCATTGTTTCGACGACCCGTTCATTTGATTTAAGTCGTCGCTCGGCGAGTTGGCGTTGATGCTCCGCGGTGCGAAAAAAGATCAGCGAGGTGGTGAGGCCGGTGGCGAGGCAGAGAAAGACAATGCCGAGACTCGAAAAGAAGAGACGGTGGCGACGGACCAACTTTCGAATGCGGTAGAAGGCGGTTGGAGGCCCAGCCGAGACGGGTTCGTAGTTCAAATAGCGTTCGAGGTCGGTGGTCAGTTCGGCGACGGTGTCGTAGCGCCGGTTAGGGTCCTTCTCGAGACACTTCATAATGACCCAGTCGAGGTCCCTTTTGATCGATTGGCTCCGGCTTCGGGTCGTGTTGACCTTTCGTGTCTTCGAGTCGGTGCGGATACGGTCGCTTGGTCGCTCCGGCTCCCGCTCTGTGATGATCTTTTGGATCGCGTAGAGACTCTGACTTTCCCGAGAATTGAAGTCATAGGGCGGCGTCCCCGTGACGAGCTCGTACAGCAGCACGCCGAGCGCGTAGACGTCGCTTCGGGTGTCGACCGCGGCCCCGGAGAGACGCAACTGCTCCGGGCTCATGTAATTCGGAGTCCCGATAATCTGGTGGGTCTTGGTCAGCTCAGGACTGAACTCAGGTCCCTCAAAAACCTTGGCGATCCCGAAGTCGATTACGACGGGCACGGCGGCGCCGTCTCTCTGAGTGACCAAGACATTGGAAGGTTTGATATCGCGGTGGATCACGCCGCGCTGATGCGCGTGTTGGAGGGCTTTTGCCACTTGAATCGAGAGTCGGATCTTCTCGCGAACCGAAAGGTCGGTCGCCCCGAGGTAGTCGGTGATCGGAACGCCTTGAATGAGTTCCATCACGAAGTAGGGCGCGCCCTCGGCAGTGGTGCCCGCCTCGAATACCTTGGCAATGTTCGGGTGGTTGAGGAGGGCGAGGACTTGACGCTCCGCCTCAAAGCGGCTGAGCGCGCTCGAGTCGTGCGGACCGACTCGAATGACCTTGATTGCAACTTCACGCCGGATCGGGCTCTCCTGCGCGGCCCGATAGACGATGCCCATCCCTCCTTCGCCGAGCTTGTCGACCAAGGTATAGGAACCGATTCGTTCGGGTAGTGTCACGTCGCGCGAGGTCGACGGCGAATTGGCCAACCGAATCGGTAGTGCCTCGGTTCGCCCGCCCTCAAAGTCGGCTTCCAAGAGCGCTTCCACCTCGGCGGCAATCCTGGGATCGCTGGCCTGGCGCTCGAGAAAGAGCCGTCGCTCATCGGTAGGTAGAGCGATGGCGGCCTCGAAGAGCTGTTCGATGATCTGATTTCGCTCCAGTGACATCGGTGATTTCAAGGTTGAGATCGGGAGAGAGGGGTTGGAACAAACTCACCCTAAGCCGATATTTTGCAGGCATCGGGGTCAAAGTATCCTCAAATTATGCAGGGTGAGGTAATTCGATCGCTGGACGTGATTTAGATAACGCTGTTTTGACCGCGGTGGGACAACTCTCGCCACCTAACGTGCTGCGTAACCGCTGCGCGACGCTCCGGAACGCACTCGGATGAGCTACTTCAGTCGAGGAACCGGAAGCCGCGTTGGATTGTTGTGAAGAGCCTCGGGCTCGCCGCCGCGGTTTTACTCACGCTGACGAGGGCGTAGACCGTTTTGTTGTGCTCGCCCATGAGGATTACCGCGCTTCCCCAATCGCTCTTCCAGCTGAGACGCTGGCAGCGAACGTTGCTGAGACTTGAGGTCGATCGAGTGGGTTCGCCTAGCGGTTCCGAAGGGTTTACCTGCTCTTCGATCATGTTCCGAAGCACCTCTTCGAAACCCTTAACGTCTCGGCTATTCGTCGGCGGGCAGTAGGCGGCCACCGTGAGGCTGAATTTTCCGAGACGCCATTCGTAAACACTACCGATTCGACTCAGCGACTCAGGAGTGACGTTACGGTGGTTCCAGCTCGCATCTGGCAATTGGATCGCGTAGCCAAGCCGGTTTTCGAAGAACTGATTGCCATTCTGGACGGTGGGCGTGAGTGAGTCTTGAAAGTTGAGGGCCCGACGCGCTTCGGCAAATGCGTGTCGGAGGCTTGCCGCCTGTTCCGCCCGACCCCAGAGCAGCAGTTGAATCGCCACGCCTCGATAAACTGCGGTGGTGAGTTCGTAGACAAAGTCCGGCGTGACTCGCTGCGAGGTCAGGGTCATCGTGACTCCTCGCAGCTCCGGTTTCGGAGCGACTTGACCGGACTCAAGGTCGAGAATGACTGCTTGGGATCGGGCGTGATAGTCCTGATTACTGAGCGAATCGACCTGTTCAACCACGAGGCTTCCGTACAGCCCGAGGGTAGGGACTTCGATCCAGAGCCGGGCGTCGGGATTGTTACGTCGGGCGTTGTCGCCGATAAGGACGCGCCAATTCTCGTCCGGCTTGCGCCAGGTGAAGCGATGTCGAAAATCGCGGTAAAGTCCGTCTCGGAGTGACTCGGTCAGTTCGACGACATTCTGAGGATCGGGGAGCGCTTTGAGTTGCTGCTCGAGGAGCGAACGTCGGCGGGGCGGCATCATTTCAATAAGGGAGAGCCCGCGTTGGACCTCTTCTAAGGCGCGCTCGCGGTGATTCTCCCAATACCAGACGAGCAAATGGTA
The DNA here is from genome assembly GCA_964482505.1 of uncultured Planctomycetia bacterium. GTDB lineage: Bacteria > Planctomycetota > UBA8108 > UBA1146 > JAJFFE01 > CAYZYD01. The sequence goes on from CAYZYD010000044.1 coordinate 10,313, forward strand.
GCAGAAGTCCCCTCGGATCACCTCTCCACGCAGAAATGAGATCCTACCCGGGTCGAGGGACGAGTACTGTTCGAGGAGGAGATCGTCGTCTTCGAACCGAAAGCGAATGCGCTTGCCGGTGGAGACGAGGCTCGGGTTGTGATCCTCAAAGGTCTTGAGCGCATTGGAGAGCTTTTCAGGGTCAACACCCGTGATCCTCTCAACCGAGAGTGTTAGACAAACATCGGGTTTCTCTCGAACGAGTCCGACAGTGGCGTCGGCGTCCATGTCGACGAGTTCATCTTCGATCACCACTCGCCAGTAGCGATCGGGTTTGATCGTCAAGAGTAGCCCGGGATAGTGATAGAAGCCGTCACGCAGAAACCAACCGACTCCGTGACAGTCCTCGAGCGGCCGAGCGGTGACCATCGAAGTGATCGGCCCGGGAAGAACTTCAAAGCCCTGGGCGAATTCCGCGAGTTTTTCCGCCGAAACGGATGACTTGGCCCAACTCAACACTTGAAAGATGTGCCCTTGGTTTTCGAAGATCGTGTAGAGGTAGCGCAGCCAGACGCCTCGGATCCGAACCTTAGCTTCAAAGCGTAACGCTTCTCGATCGACAAAGCGGATTCGCTCGTTTGAGACGATCTCGACTTTATCGGCGTTCATCCCACCGAGGATGATATTCGCGAACTCCTCGAGCTCGATTTCGGGTGACTCTTCGGCGATTACCATGCCGCAGAGATCTTCCTTTGAAATGCCGGCTGCTAGAGCGTCGGGGAAGAGATCACTCGCCTCGGCGGTGGGGAGAAGTCGCCAATTCGGATTGGGCGCAACGAGCTCGAAACGATAGATCTCGTTGCGGATTCGAGGGCTTTGCTCCGGTTTCGGCTCGCCCTCTCCCCAAATCGAGATAAAGATCGCAACGAAGTGAGCAAGCTCGAAAAGCGGCGGCGTCATGGTGGGTCCATTCCGGATCGAGGGCTGCTAGCAGTCCGCTGGCAGAGTGTGTTCGAGGAGAACTCCAGTAGATTTGAGAGTATGGAGCGACGCTTGAGCGGGTCGTGCTGGCGCTTGCGGCAAACTCTGGCGGTGGTTCACGCACCCAGCCGGACCCCAATTGGATTGACACTTCGGACAGACTGCTCATTTAGGTATCGGACCCAAATCGGTGGCTGCGCAACAAATAGTAGGGCATTGTTTTCGGGGGCTCGAAACCGCTATCACTCCCAATCCCCTTTCGTTATGCTCCCGCGACTCCAACCATGGTTCGGCCGCTTTCGCGGATTGCGAAGCGGAGGCCAAACGACCAACCCCGACGAGGATAGATCTGGCTATGACTCTCAGAAATGTGACTCTCAGAAGAGCGACCTTTCGACGACCGATCTGCGTACGAGTTCTGACCCTGAGTCTGATCGCCCTCTGGGGTTGCTCCCCGGTTCGCTCGACGGACGAACCCACGCTCGCTAACCGCCGGGGGTTGGAGCGGCTGGTTTTTGGAGATTATTGGAAAGAGGAAGGGTTACCGGACCGAGCGCTCACTCAGAATGGGATGGCGATCGCTAGCTTCACCGTCGAGTTTGTCGTCGAGCGAATTCTCGAGGTCGAAGACCGCTACGGTGTTTCGAAACGAGAGATAGCCTACAGCCAGGAGCTCTACCGAGATGTTCCCAATCGGCTCTACGAACTCTTCGTCAAGCGGTTGAGTGGGAACGAGTTTCGAATTGTCGAGAGGGAGGCAGTCACGGGTTCCGCGGCTTTCGCACGCTACGAGCGCAGAACCTTGCCCGAGGATGGGTTGATTCGGCACGACAAGGCGCTTGCGTCTGAGCAGGGCGGGATCAAAAAGACGAGTCGGGTAACGGCGCGGGGCTTACAGCTTCTGGGGGAAAGTTCGGAGGCCCGTCTCGAAATCGATCGCGCCCTGATCGAAGAGCTTGGAATCTCGAGTGTCGTCCACGTGGTTTTTCGGGTAGGAGTGATCGACGGATCGGCCTCGATAGAGAAGGGTTCGATCGCCGAGGTTGTTACGGGCAGCGAAGTTGGTCGGCTCACCAGTCTTCGTAGTCTGAAGAGCTCGACCGCAGTCACTCAAGACGGAGGGTCGATCCCCACTGTGACCGGCCGATTCCATGTCGAAGACTCGCTCTATCTCAAAGCGATGGATGAACTCTTCCCGACTTACGCAGGACTGCTCGCGGAAGTTGTCCGCTAGCCGCCCGCCCGCCCGAAAAAATCGACTCCCCACGAAAGTCGACCCGCCTTCGCTCCGCGCCTCCCGCGAAACGCGGGGGAATTCCCAATGCGGCTGCTTTTCGCAACAAACCCTCGAACGATCGTGGCTCGAACGCCTTTTTGGGCGGAACCGAATTCAGACGAGGCTGCATTGTAGTCTTCAGAGCCAGTCGAACTGATCGAGACCGGGGATC
>CAYZYD010000045.1:0-12710 GCA_964482505.1 uncultured Planctomycetia bacterium
ACCATGGTCCGATTTTGATGCAGGAGCGGGTTCCAGTATTGCCCGATGACGACGAGCAGTCTTTAGCGGCTCGCGTATTTCGCGCGGAGAGGGCACTCTATCCCATTGCGCTCGAGAAGGCGGCAGCCGAGTATGTGGCGAAGAACCGGAGTTAAGAGGGGGTCTGCGGAGGCGGTCGCGACCGCTGGACTCCGGTTTGTAAGTTGCTCTTTGGCTCGGGTGTTCATCCTCCTTCCCCTCGTTGTATCAGTCGCCTGTGAACTTCCGTTTCGGGTAGAATTCGGCCGAAAGGGCGCGCAAGAGGCTGAACCAGAGCAGATAAAATCAGCGCCTGACAAGAACTTCAATTTGACCCTCAAGCAATGCTGGACTTACTGGCTTGCGAGCCACCGAGAACTCGAGCGCCATGTAGAGCGTCGCGACTCAAACGACAGAGTTCCTGAGAATTCGGTTGAGACGTGCTCTGACTATCTTAACTACGCGAAATCCACGGATAAAACCAACCGTCCCTTTATCGAGTCAACTCTCGATTTCTATAAAGCTCTCCTCCAGAAAAATCGCCTCGGAAATACCTCCTGGCTCCTACGCCAGTTGAGACGCATCGAAGCTGAAGCTCTGCAGACGGTCGTCTATTTCCAGGCGAACTAACGTCGCCGGCGGAGTTGATCCCATTCGAGCCAGCGAGCTACGATCAGTCCAAGCTTCTCCCCCGTTGAAGATTCAAGTAGTCTCATAGTTAGGCTGTGCACGGCCAAGGGGCGATCCTCCTTCAGGCAGTTGATCAGGACTTCGATTAACTGATCACGCCGCACGCGGCGATCTTGTTCCCGGAGGTTAATGTCGTAGATCAGATAGAATCCTGCCGCAGCCGCTCGGTCGAGTTGAGCATTTTCAAGACCTGAATCGAGGCTTCCGAGCAGATCCTCTTTTACTCCCTCGAGCTTGGGGTCTAAGACAATCGCTTCGTACGGTTCGAAGGGAACCGGTCGATCGAGTGCCTGCTCGCCTTCAAGAATCTGCTGAGTCCGCACCTCCCCATTGATGCGAAAGTACTGGAGTACGGGAGCCCGGGTTCCTCGAACTAATTCCACCTCCACCTCGACCTCAGCACGCTCTCCAGGGTCGAGCTCGAGATCTTGAGCGTTTCGAATCACGGTACGACCTTGAGTACTCCGGTGAGAGCCGTCCTCATAAATCTCGATAAGCTGATGCTCTAGAATCCCGAACACGCCACTGTCTTCGACTCGAATCGAAATCTGTTCATCAGACAGACTCTCAGCAGCGACATTGCCTCGAATTCGTGAGTATGGAAATTCGCCTATGGGATTCGGTTCAAAGGCGACGGAGAGTACCGAAGTACTGAGTTCTTTGGCTCGCGCCACACGGCGAAGACGCTTTACTCGATCGCGGTAGCTCAAGTCGGGACAGAGAAGAAGAATCGAATCGCAGAGTCGGTAAGCCATTTGATACTGTTTGAGTTCGAAGTGTCGCTGGGCCAGTTGATACTTCGAACCGATGAAGTCGCTCGCCGTCATCTGGGCGAGGCTGGGATCGCTTGGTATGTCTTGATTGGGAACAAGCAGAAGGAGCGTCACGAAGACCAGCTGGAGCGGCCAAACTGTTTGCGTCCCCACTGGTGTACCTCAACTACTTCCGTGGCGTTTGACTATTCCTTTGGTCACGAGAACCCGAGTGACTCTCGATTATCGTCCTCACATAAGCTCTCGGAGCAACCAAAACGCCCGAAGACCGGGCTCCGAGCTGGAGCGAGGCCTTCGGGCGAAGGTCAAAAAGAGGATCCAGCTGAGCGAGTTACTCCTCGTCGGCCTCGGAACTTCCTTCGGATTCGGAAGGTTCCGCGGCTGGCGCCTCGCCTCCCTCTACCGATTCGAGCTGGGCTTTATGAGCTGCTTCAGCTTCGTTGAGTGCCTCGATGTCCTCGGGGGTCACATCCTTGAGACTCAGGCCGATCTTTCGGTTTTCGATATCGATCTTAATGACCTTTACGTCAACCGTGTCACCGACCTTCACGATTTCCTCAGGAGAGTCGATTTTCTCGTCTGAGAGTTCAGAAATGTGCAGAAGTCCTTCGAGCTCTTCGTCTAACTGAACGAATACACCGAAGTTTGTGGTTTTGGTCACCTCTCCCCGCACGACTGTGCCAATCTGGTAGATCTCGGGAATCGTGGTGACCCAGGGGTCCTCTTCGAGCTGCTTCAGTCCAAGTGCGACTCGCTTGCGCTCCTGATCGACCTGCAGGACTACGGCGCGGACCTCGTCGCCCTTCTTTAACATTTCGCTGGGATGCACGACCTTTTTGGTCCAAGACATATCGCTGACGTGAAGCAATCCGTCGATACCCTCTTCGATCTCGATGAAAGCTCCGTAGTTGGTGAGATTTCGGACCGTTCCTTCGATGAGGCGTCCCGCGGGGTACTTCTCAGCGACCAGAGTCCAGGGATTAACCTCAACCTGCTTCATGCCCAGTGAAATCTCTTGTTTATCCTTCTTGATGTCGAGGACGACGACATCGAGCATATCGCCAACTTTAACCATTGCACTGGGGTGGTTGACGCGTCGAGTCCAGGACATTTCGGAGACGTGAACCAGTCCCTCGATTCCATCTTCGAGCTCGACGAAAGCACCGTAGGAAAGCACGTTGACGACTTTCCCAGAGATTTTTGTGCCGACCGGATAACGGTCTTCGACATTGTCCCAAGGACTCGTCTGAGTTTGCTTCAAGCCCAGCGAAATCCGCTCGCGTTCCTTGTCGACCTTAAGAACCTTGACGTCAATTTCGTCGTTGAGCTTAAGAATTTCAGAGGGGTGATTTATTCGACCCCAGGACATATCAGTGATGTGGAGCAGCCCGTCGATACCACCGAGGTCGACGAACGCCCCGAAGTCGGTGATATTCTTGACTACGCCCTTGCGAACCTGATCGACTTCGATCTCGCTGAGAAGGGTGTTCTTCTGCTGCTCTCGTTGTTCTTCGAGGAGCTTTCGCCGACTGACTACGATATTCATTCGAGGTTCATCGATCTTGATGATCTTGCACTCAAGCTCTTTACCGATGTACTCACTGACATCACCGACTCGACGAATATCGATTTGGGAGGCGGGCAAGAAAACGGGCACGCCGATCTCGAGTAGCAGTCCACCTTTGATCTTTCGGGTTACCTTGCCTCGAACTATGTCACCCTCATTGTAGGTGCTGATGACTTCTTCCCAGCCTCGGATTCGATCGGCTTTTCGTTTCGAAAGAAGGATCAAACCTTCTTCGTCTTCGTTAGCCTCAAGCAGCACATCGATAATAGTGCCCTCGGTGATCTCTTCGGGATTGTCGAAGTGCGAGAGTGGGACTAAGCCTTCGGCTTTCATTCCGACGTCGACGAGAACCGCCTCGCTACCGACCGAGACCACGCGCCCTTTGATAATTGAGTCCACTTCGTAATCGTGGATCTTCTCTTTGTAAATATCCTCGAGTTCCCCGGAAGCATCTCCGAGCGCTTCAGCAAGTTCTTGGGCAATCGTTTCTTCTGAAACCTCAAATTGCTTCAACAGTTCATTACGCATGTGTAAAAAAGTCCAAAAAAGATGGCCTACAAAAAAACAGGGTTCGAACAATCGCTTGTTCACACTGGGTCACAGCGCCGCTACCGATCGGACGGGATTTCGTCCCGATTTGTCTAGATCCGCTTGCAGCGCTAACAATTCATTCTTCAGCTCGTTTAAACAGGTGTCGATCTCGCGCTTGGTGCAGTCGAGAGGTCGACCAAACTTAACGCGAATTTTCTTCGGTCGCGGGAATTTCGAGTGGCGAGGTAAAGCTTCTAGGCTTCCCTGGATCCAAACCGGCACCACAGGTACTCGAGCGATCTGACTCAGTTGAATGACGCCGGGCTTTAACTCAAGCAACTGACCATCCGAGGACCGAGTGCCCTCGGGGAAGATCAGGGTAGAGTTGCCCGCTCGCAGCTCCCGGATCGTCTTCGTAAAACTCTCCTTGCTTAAGGCTTCCCGGTCGATCGGCACGGCTCCCACCATCCTCAAGATCTTTCCCCAACTGCGCGGGCGGAACAGAGAGTGTCGCGCCAGAAAAAAAAGGGGTCGACGGACGGTGATGCCCACGAGGACGGGGTCGAGGTGACTCGCGTGATTGGGGGCCAATACAACTCCACCCTTAGGTAGCTCTTGAGAACCGATCGCTTGAACCCGGAACCAAATCTTCGCGACAACGAGAAGGGCGAAGCGTGCTAAGCGGTAAACGACGAGGTTTCGTTCCATTCTCAGCCCTTATGAGCGCCAATCTTCGGGGATCAGCCCCGCTAGAGTTGCCACGACCTCCTCGATATCGAGACCCGTCGTATCGACCGTGACCGCGTCAACGGGAACCTTGAGCGGCGCTACGGACCGCGACTGATCCCGCTCATCTCTTGCTTTCACTTGCGCTTCGAGTTCGGCCAACGAGACAGAAGAGACCCCATTATTCCGAAGTTCCTCAAATCTCCTTCGGGCGCGCTCTTCAACCGACGCGGTTAAGAAGACTTTTACCAAGGCTTCGGGGAAGACGACCGAACCCATGTCTCGCCCCTCGGCTAGCAAGAAGTGCTCATTTTTGAGTTGTCGCTGCAGTGGAAGCAGAAGACTCCGAATCTCCGAATCTCGCGCGAGCCAGTGAATTCTCTCCGTGACTTCGGAGGTAGAGAGTTCTTGACCAAACTGACGATCCTCGACCCGGACCGAGAGCTCACGGTTTTCGTCGATCACGAGAGACAAATTCGACCCACGAACGAGTTCCCGAATCGCTTCCAATTCGGAGGTTGAAGGCGTGACGCTCGGATCTTGCAGAAATCCCGCTTCCCACGCCAGCAGAGTAACGGCTCGATAGAGCAGTCCCGAATTGAGCGCGATCGCGCCCAATTCTCGTGCGAGCCTGCGAGTAACGGTGCTTTTGCCACAGCCGGCTGGACCGTCGATGGTGACTAGCCTCTCTTGAGAGTTACCCAATGCCTACTTTTCGACTTAAGAACTAGTGTAACGGATGACTCGGGTACCAACTCGCCGTCCCTCGACCACGTGGTCCGCGGCGCCTCCTCGACGAATTCACCAATCCGAGTCCGTCGGCGCGCCCTCCCCGTCCTGGGGCGGAGTTGTCCACGCGGCCGCTGAAACACCGATTCGGTACCGATTTCTCCACTACAGTCCACTAGTTTCGCCAACGCTCTGAAATCCTTGGCGCCCTATCTGCCCGAAACTCTTCCTTGATCGAGTTTTAGGAAGCCCAATAGAGTAGGGACTCGACCCGAAGCTAGCAAGTGGCTTCTCGAGAATTCAGCGTCGCGCGAGCAGCTGCTGAAACGACCTCGCGAACACATATAAGTAGCCTAGAACGAACAGACTTAGAAACGGCACCGAGACGATACTCCCCGACTTAATCGCGACCAACAAGGAGGCTCCGAGGTAGCAGGCGATGAGGCCCTCGCCGCAAATGAGCCAATCGACTCGTCCTGCCGATCGAGATCGGCCCGGCGAGCGAGAACTCTCAACTTGCCGGTCCGACGATCCCTTCGGCGTTCGCTCGAACACCCGAGCCCGGCCGAACAAACCCTTAAACACCGCTCGACTATTGTGCAATGTCATGCCCAGACCGAGGGCCATTAGCTGCGGCAGTCGAGCGCAGTAAAAGCGGAGACTGCGCCGCGAGCTCGGCTGCGACCGGCTGTAAAAGACGATCACGGAGAGCGTCGCGAACAGAAAGAAGGGTAGGTCGATCCAGAGCCACGGCACAATTGTGGGAGCCGAGACTCGAGCGAGTACGGCTGGAGGAACCATGAGGATCAACATCAAGAGGAGTAAGTAGACACAGTTGCCCGTCAGGTAGAAGGTCAAGTCGATCTTCTGCTTGAGCCCGAGTGAGCTTCGGAGTATCGGTAGAAGCAGCCTGACCGCGGTGTCGATCGATCCCGAAACCCACCGATTCTGTTGTAGCTTGTAAGATTTCATCGACTCCGGGAGATCGCTCGGAACGACGATGTCGTCGAGGTAGCGAAAGCGCCAGCCCGCCAGCCAGGCGCGAATTGAGAGCTCGAGGTCTTCGGTGATAGTCTCTGATTTCCAGCCCCCAGCAGATTCGATGGCCGCCACTCGCCAAACGCCTGCCGTACCGTTGAAATTGAAGAATCGGTTGGCCTTAGAGCGGGCCAAGTGTTCCACTCGAAAGTGGCCATCAAGCATGGTGGCCTGGACTGAGGTGAGCCAGGACGTTTCTGCATTGGTATAACCCCAACGCGTTTGCACCATACCCACCTTCTCCTCGCTGAAACTGGGGATGGTGCGAAGTAAGAAGTCGTCGGGGATAATAAAGTCAGCGTCGAAGATCGCGACATATTCGGCCGAACTTTGGGCAAGCCCCTCTTCTAAGGCACCAGCTTTGTAACCTCGGCGATTGGACCGTCGAACATGGACAATGTTAACCCCCCGCCGGGCGTAGTCATTGACCAGTCTCGCCACGTCTCCGCTAGTGCCGTCATTCGAATCATCGAGTACTTGAATTTCGAGCAGGGCCGGTTCCCAGCGAAGCGAGCAAGCTGAGTCGATCAAACGCCGAAAGAGATCCGGTTCATTGAAGATGGGAAGCTGCACAAGCACTCGCGGCCGGGGGGGTGGCGAAACTATTGCGCTCGATTTCGGAGACGACACTAGGCTGCCCAGAGCCAGCCAGTACCGATGCACACCATAAGCAGTAATCAGCACCGCAAGGCTCGAGTAGACGAATACGAAAATCAGCATCCCTAAGACAATTCCTCGATAATCCTCGAGACTGAGGAAACGGCCGAAGCGAGCTCTGTGCTCAAGGAGGTGTCGCCACCTCGATAGCCGACGGGGTCAAAAAAAACTCGGGAATATCCTCGTGATTCAGCCAGCTTGACAATTTCAGATCGTAGCCGCTGATCCCCGCCCAGGCGTCCGACTTCACCGGGGCCTACTTCGACTCGAACTTGATCTTGCGCAATGCGCGCTCGGTAGATTTCGTAACCGGCTCGAGCCAACGCTGATTCAATCAGACCGGCACTTTCCAGTCGGTGCTCGTTCACTCGCGTACCCACCGGAACCCGAGAGGCGAGACAAGGGCTGGCCGGTTTGTTCCAATTGGCCAGACCGATCCCGCTCGCGATTACTCGGATTTCAGCCTTGGTGAAGCCGCAAACTCTGAGTGGGCTGGCAATACCGAGCTCCAAACGGGCGCGATTACCGGGCCGATCCGAGCTGTCGTCCTCGGCGTGAGTCCCGTCACAAACCCGCCAGCCTTCAAAGGCCGGAAGCTTGAGCAGTCGGGAAAAAAGCTCCTGTTTACAGTAGAAGCAGCGATCACCGCTGTTTCTTCGGTAACGTTCGTCGTGCAACTCAAACGTCCCAACTTCAAGCAAGTTGATACCGAGCTGGCGAGCGAGTGAACGGCCAGAGTGAGCTCGTTGGAAGCAAGACAGGGAGACAGGCCGCTCGCGGCAGCCGCACTCTTTCCCAACCAACGATCCGCCATTGCGGCAAGCAACGTAGAATCAACTCCGCCCGAGAAGGCCACGACCACAGGGGCGAGGGACTCAAGGTATTCCTTGAGCTCAATCAGTTTTTCTTTCAATCGGCTATCGGTCACCGCTTTAGTCTCTTCGGTTGTCAGTCTTCGAGCTCCATGCGGAGCGACCGTCCGAGCAGCGCCTTCACCGCTTTTTCAATGGGCTTATCTTGGAAAAAAATCTCGTAGACTTCCTGACTGATAGGCATTTGAAGTTCGTGATCTCGGGCCAGGCAGAAGAGCGCCTCAGAGGTAGGGATGCCCTCGACAACTTGTTGCATTCCGTCCACGACTTCGTCTACAGGCTCTCCTCGTCCGATTCTAACTCCAACTCGACGATTCCTCGAGTGCTCACTGAAGCATGTGACCATAAGATCTCCCACTCCGGCTAACCCGTAGAACGTCTCCCTCTGTCCCCCAAGGGCTTCGCCAAATCTGGCAATCTCCACGGAGCCGCGAGTGATCAAGGCCGCAAGCGTATTGTCGCCGAATCCCACACCGACCGCGACGCCGGCCGCCAGGGCGATCACGTTCTTGAGCGCCCCCGCCCATTCGATGCCAACCGGATCAACAGAGAGGTAGATCCGGAGGTTCTCGGTCGAAAGGGACTGCTGGAGAAATTTTCCCGTCTTCGTGCAGTGGAGTCCTAAGGTCACGGCGGTGGGGATCCCTCGTGCGAGCTCTTCTGCGTGACTCGGCCCAGAGAGCACCGCGACTTCTCGACCCAGCATTTCACCGAGTATCTCCGAAGGGCGCTTTAGTGTCTCTCTCTCGATACCCTTGGCGAGGGACACCCAGGGACAGTCGAAATTGAGCGACGACATAAGCGGTTGGAAAGTACTACGAATATGCTGAGTTGGTACTGCGGCGACTGCAAAGTCATACTTGCTGCGTTTGAGAGTCAAAATCGGCTGGATTCGAGACGAAAGCTTTACCCCCGGGAGAAGAGAATTCTGACCATTCACCAATTGTTGATAACGAAATTCGCGTCGGCACCAAAGATCGCAATCGATGTCTCGGGAAGCTAGTGTCTGCGCAAAGGCAGTCGCGAAGGCTCCAGAACCGATGATCAACGCCCTCATCCAGCAGCCCTCTCAGATACTCGGCTTTAGGAAGTACTCTTTGAGATTCTTTTTGTGTCGCACCAATACCAGCGCGGAAAGCAGCACAAGAAAGGTAAAGTACGCACGCTGGTCCGCGGTGATGGGGAGCATAATACCCCCGTAAATTGCTGCCAATAGGGCCGTCGTGGCCGAAGCCAGGCCGATCTTCTTGAAGAAAAGGAGCGCAATCGCCCAGACGCCAAGAAGGGCTAGAGCGATCCAGGGTGATAGAGCGAGGAGAGCACCAATCGAAGTAGCTACCCCTTTCCCACCACGGAACTTTAAAAAAGGTGAAAAGCAATGCCCGCTAATCGCAGCCAATGCTGACGCCACCGTGACCCAAGACTCGTAGCCGAGCAGCTCATCCCCCATCCAAACCGGCAACCAGCCTTTGCCAGCGTCTAGGAAAAAGGCGAAATAGCCCCAGAACTTTCCCTTTGACCGGGCCAGATTCGTCGCGCCCACGTTTCCGCTCCCGACCTTCCGAATATCGACTCCGCGCAACAAACCGAGCAAGAATGCAAAGGGGATCGACCCCGCAACAAATGAAAGCGGCAAATAGAGCCCACCTATCATCCAATAATCCACCTCGACGCGATCCTCTCGCTTGCCTTGTTGTCCTCACCCAGCCGGTCATCGTAGCTTTTTAAGGGGATCATGCTATCCGATGGAGCCAATGAAATGTCCAGGGAAACGATCGCGGCTATTCAAACACTTAACGAAAAGAACCTGGCCCAGAGTGGAAGCCAGGTCGCACCTCGATCGGAGTCATCCGCTCAGGAGATTCGCAAACGACTCCTGGAAACTCTGAGGGCCAAGACCGATCAGGCAATTCTCAAATTCAATGAACAGATACAGAGTCTGCCATTAGAGCCAGAAAGCTCTCCGGACTTTGCCTCGAGTCTTGAAGAGTTGAAATCGAAAGTCACTTCACTCCGCCAGGACTGCTTGAAGATAGCGTCTCAGACTGCTCCCGACCAAAATGTGGAAGAATTGCTCCAGAGATTCTCTGCCGATCTTCGGCAGGCAATCCGAGACGATTTGGAGCAAATCTACGCCCGAAACGCCTACCTGGAAACTAGTGATAATCGCCCTACTGAGGAACTCAACCCTCAGGATCTTCCTCCAAGTTTGTACGCCGATGAGATTCGTCAGCTCCTCGAGGGATTCTCGAAGCGCTTTACCCTATTATTGGCCGACGCTCAAAAGCCAACCGATACCGGGGAGCTCGCCGGCGTCGTCGCTAAACTGACGGAACTCTCTGAGCTCGTTCGACGCAGTCAGTCTTCTGCGGACTCGGGTGGTCTCAAACAATTTGAGCAAGACCTTGAAGAGGCCTACGCAGCTCAATCGGCGCAAACTTCAGCGGCCCTCAATCAGATTCACGCAAAAATCTCTGAGTTTGAGGTCCAGATCCAAGAGCAGTTATCAAGCCAGCTGCCCAACGACCAAGTGCTCCAGGCGATTTCGGATTTGAAGGAGACGTTTTGCTCGGCTGCCACGACCACCACTCTACCCACTGCCACGAGCGGTGTAGAGAGCCAAGACCACTCGACCTTGTTGGGAGCTCTCCGCGGTATCGAGGAGGGTATCAAGCACTCAGTCAGCCAGAATCTTGACGCTGCGGTTAAAAGCCTGATCGAACGACTGCCGGAGGTCAATCTCAGTTCAGAAGATACGCGTGCTACTATTACCGATAGTGCCTCGGCGACTCCCGAAGCCGACAACTCACAAGTGATTGACGTCGTTCGATCGCTTGTGGAATCAAATACGATTCCAGATTCGGTGCTCAAGCTGCCGGAACTAGTCAAGAATCTAAGAAAAGACTTCTCGCTCCTCGTGCATACGATTAACAACTATCTCGAGGAGTCGAGAGATTTGCCTGACCGAGTCGCTGAGGCCGTGATGCAGGCAAGCAACCAGACGGCGGGGGGCGAGTCCGAGAGACTCGAACAACTCTGCCAACTCATGGAACATCAGCTAGAAAAACTAAGCGACCTCAACTCCTCGCATTAGCGGATAACCAATCGAGGGTTGAGGCAGCCAAGCTAGCGCGGTCGTTGTTATCGTCGATACGACAACTCTGCAAGTCCCAAAAGTTAAATGACTGAAATACGCTTGCGCTCGGATCCCATCTTAGCAAAGAGGGCGAGGCGCTTCTCCTCTTGACGCTCTTGCCGCTCGAGCAATCTGTCCTGAAACTCTTCGAGTCGATCCTTGATCTCTTCCAACCGGCTGAGCTTAAGTTCGATCACCTCAAAGGAGGCTATCAGTTTTGCTCGAGAGAACAGGTCATCCAGGAGGGCCTCGAGGAAAGGAACGAGTACATTTTCGAAAGCAGAGGCCTGTGCTGGGATATCTTCGAGGCACGCGAGTTCACGAAGTGCGATTCTCAAATTACGATCCGCACCTTCGATCATCTCTTTTCCACGACCTATGGAGGAGTGCTTAAAGAGGTCAAGGAGGTAACCTTCGTCGATCCAGGTTTCGATATTGAACTGGCTGCGAGCAGTGAGGATAAATCCTCGAGCGGAGCGCAGGTAATCGACTGCATGGGAGACATGGCGAAGAGCGGTGTCGAGATTCTTAGCGTCTTCGGTAAGGGTGTTCCACTCGCTCTCAATAGTCTCAAATTCTCGAGCTAGGCCCAAAAGTAGCTCGGTCCCTTCAACACCCAAGTGCTCCATCGCTTCTTCTCGCTCCTCCAAGAGAATCACCTTTTTCGACCGAAATGAGTCGAAGCTTTGGACTCTGGAATCGAGCTCGTCGAGCTCTTTGTCGATTAGGAAAAGTTCTTCTTCAAAGGCGGGGAGAGAACCTGCTCTCAGAAAATCCTTGAGGATCTCTTCGCGGGAGGGACGGCGTCGACTTAATATCAAGTGCTCACAAATTTCACGCATACTCTTGCCGCAGAGCGTGTTTCCAGGGCCGCTCGGCTCTCTTGTATCATAGCTTGCTATAGCGTCGACGAGCCCTCGTCGCTCAAGCAGGAGAAACTGATACTGGAGTCTGACTCGCTGCTCCTTCTCAAGTTGGATCTGGCAATATCCCAGCTCCTTCTCGATTTTCTCGAGTCTTCTGACCATTGATACTTCGCGACCCATATCAAGCCCCTCCATTCTCCTACTTGCTAAACTGGTGGCGAACTCAGCCAGCAAAACCAAATCCAAATGACTTAAACTGAGGGAATAAACTTCAAAAAATGAGCCAGGTCCTCTTTTGATCTCTTAAGCGCTCTTACTTGAATGCCTTACGACTCACACCTCGACAAGTCGTCGGTTCAAAAGAGCGCTTGCAATTCGAGTAAAGAAGCTGCTTTCGCGGAACAGTTTGTTTGGCTCACCACAAAAGAGGTGTGATCACCCAGGTAGGTGAGGCACTGGCTCGGAATCGGGACCCGATTGTCTTGAATCGCTTGCTCGCGAATTCCGTGCTTAGGAGGCAGAATCGTCCGCGTGCTTACAGCTTTATTGCCGCAGGCTTGAGTCAACGCGGTATCGGGCCTGAATGCTCGAGAAGCAGCCCATTCCGTTGACAAGCGGCTGGGAAGTGAGACGATTCTCTTCCCTCATTAAGACGTCACCGGAGTCTAGATGTTCCTCAACATTTTATTGATTTGCGTTAATTCGTTAGTTTCGTGTTCGTTACAGAAAGCCCCAGAGACCCCGGGTGAGCCGGAAAGTCGCAATAAGACCGAGCAGCTTCGGCTTGAGTTAGGCGTTCACCAGTACCGGTGGATCCTCCGGGGCAAAGAAGTCGGTAAAACGAAGCTGGTTATCACTGAGGAGAAGTCAGTCGAAAATCAGTCGTCGTCGCTGAAAATTGCCACGGAATGGCAATTCTCTGCCCTCGGTTCCCAGCATCAGTCCAGAGCGACGACTATCCTCGCGGAAGATCTCGAATTCCGTTCGTTTGAGTGTGAGCAGCGGATCATTCACGCCCGAAGCTTCACGCATCGTCGGACGACAAAACTGACCCGGAAAGGCGAAGTCGTCGACATCCGGTGTACATATGGAGACAAAGTCGAGGCC
>CAYZYD010000046.1:0-12675 GCA_964482505.1 uncultured Planctomycetia bacterium
CAAGACCGCTCGCAGCCGACTGGGTCTGGACCCCCGAAGATGGCTGGTTTCGACCTTCGAGCGAGATTCCGCCGACCTTCGAGCAACTCTCGCAAGAGACTCAGAAGGCTTTCGAGGCGGGGCGTTATCAAGATGCTGCTCGCGGGTACGAGATGATCCTCGAGTTCTATCCCAAGTCTGACAATCTGGAGTCGATCTACCGCGGCCTCGTCGATTCGTACTATCTGGGTAAACGCTACACACCCGCCCTCGATACGATCAAACGACTCAAGCAACTCGAGCTTTCGGCCAGTATGGTCGCGTTTGTTCTCGAGCGCGAGTACCAGATCGGCCTCAGTTTCTTGGCCGGGGAGAAACGGACCATCTGGAGCATCCCGGTTCCGTCGAGGGCCTACGGTATCGACCTACTCAATGCGCTCGTAGCGGACTATCCCAACTTGAATACCTCAGACGATGCTCTTTATCACATCGCGAAGTACCATCAGGGGCGAGAGCAGTGGCAGCAGGCGGATCTCGTCTACCGTCGACTGCTTCGCGCCTACCCCAATAGCGAGTTCGCGGGGATCGCTGAGTTTCAAATCGGCGTCACTCTGATGAAGCGGCTCAAGGGAGTCGAATACGATCACACTCTACTGCGCGAAGCCGAGTTGCGGTTCAATCGATACACCGATCTCTATCCGGGTGGCGATAAGGAGCGGGAGGCCTTTGAGAAGCTCGCGGAGATTCGGCGGCTGAAAGCGGAAAAGCTCCTTCTGATCGCTCAGTTTTACTTGCGCGAGAAGAAGGACTACGCGGTGCGGCTCTATCTACAACGCATTCTGCTCGAGTACCCCGACTCCGAGGCGAGCGATAAAGCGCGTCAGCTCCTCGAACAGATCAGCGGGGGAAGCCGGTGACCCGTCGGGGGGCCCTGGTCGCCTCGGCAACTCTGCTGATCCTCAGTGTGAGCGGCTGCGGCTATCGATTGGGTTATCAGTTCGTAGGCGGGGCACGAACGATCTGCGTCCCGACCTTTCTCAACCGCACCTTTCCGCTACGCCGAGAGATCGAGTTCGACGTCACCCGCGCGGTCAGACAACAGCTCGAGGTGCAGACCGACGTCCGCGTCGTTTCGTGTGCTGAAGCCGATGCGAGGCTTGAGGGAACCGTGGTCGAACTACTCCAGGGCGCGCTCGCCGAAGGTCCTCAAGACAGCGTGGAAATCGCGGGGATTCGACTCCGAATTCGTATCCGAATCGTCGACCAGCGCACCGGCGAGAAACTCTACGAGCGTGAGGTTCGTGATCAGGAGAATTTCTCGGTCATCGATGGGGAGACCTTCGAGCAAGCGCGGCTCGAAGCGATCGGGGAGATTGCCGAGCGTCTCGTCTCTCTGCTCGAGGTTTGGTGAGCCCTTTGAGCCCTGCTCATTTTCCCCAGAGAGCCGATGAGTGTCATTCGCGAGATTCTTGGTTGTCTCAAGACTCGCGACCGCAGACCGTCCCGTTTCGACCCAATAACCGCGCGGTCCACCGTCTCGCTGCGCTTGGCAACGATCGGGCTAACGGCAAGAGCCGACGAGCTCGCTATCGCTTTGGCGCAAACAAGCCGATATCGAGGGTAGGGGAATTTGCCGGGTTGAGTCGAGCCTCATGCTAAGTCGACCTGCGATCCTCGCGATCCTCAACGTGACCCCCGATAGCTTTTCAGACGGTGGTCGCTTCTTTACTGAGAGTAGTCAACCGGCGGTTGAGTTGCCCGTTCGCGCAGCGTGGCAATTTGTGCGCGACGGGGCCGATATTCTCGATATCGGCGGCGAATCGACGCGACCTGGTTCCGATCCGGTCGAACCCGAGGAAGAGTGTGAGCGAGTCTTACCGGTGTTGGAGGCGTTGCGGGCTCAAAACTACCCCCTCCCCATCTCGGTCGATACCCGACGACTGTTAGTGGCGCAGCGAGCCGTTGAGCTCGGGGCGACGATCATCAATGATACTTCGGCCCTTCGGGATGACCCCGACCTTGTCGAGTTCGTCGTCGCTCAGAAGCTCCGAGTGATATTGATGCACCGGCAAGGACAACCGAAAGAGATGCAGAAAAATCCGCACTACCGAGATTGCCTGCAGGAGGTCGGGGAGTTTCTCGAGGAGCGGGCCTTGTGGGCTTGTTCCCGGGGAGTCGACCCGAGTCAGATCGTCGTCGATCCTGGATTGGGTTTTGGGAAGCGTCTTGAGGACAACTACCGGTTGATGCGCGGCCTCGACCGACTGACCAAAAGCTCGTGGCCCGTACTCGTCGGCGCCTCCCGGAAGTCCTTTCTCGGTCGTTTCGACGATCGACCCGCCCCCGAGCGCCTGCCCGGATCTCTCGCTGTCGCCGGGGCTTCCTTGCTACGGGGGGCTGCCTACTTGCGGGTCCACGACGTTCGTGACACTCGGGTTTTCCTCGACACGCTGCTCGCGAGCATGAGCCATGATCCCGCCGATGAGACGGCTTCGACGAGTTAACTAGAATTGGCTTCCGGCCAGAGCGATTTTCATAGGAGAGTTGTGAGAGCTTCGAACCCGGGACCGTCTGGAGAGGAATTCAGGGTGCGATGAGCAATATCTTCGATTCGCTCTTCCAGTTCTTCCAAAGCCCCGAGAATGTCTTCTACGCGTTCTTCGAAGTCTTCTTGATCTACATCGGTCTCTACTACTTTATTCGCTTCTGCGAGGGCACTCGCGGAGCCGGGATTCTCAAGGGGCTCGCACTGATCGTTACGGTGAGCTATCTCTGCCTGACCTTCGGAACCCGAAAGCTCAACCTCAACCGACTCGATGGAGCACTCCAATGGCTCGTCAACGCTGGGACGATCGCGATTATTATTTTGCTCCAGCCCGAGCTGAGACGCGGCCTCGCTCGCCTCAGTCAATCTCAACTTTTTCGCGACATCGTTTCCGAAGAGGCGGAGCTGATCGATGAACTCCTGAAATCGGTCTACCGACTCGCCAAGAACCGAGTCGGCGCCTTGATCGCTCTCGAGCGCGAAGACTCGCTCCAACCTTATATCGAGCGCGGCACGCCGATCGATGCCGACGTTCGCAGCGAACTTCTGAGTACGATCTTTTACCCCGGCACTGATCTCCACGACGGGGCCGTGATCTTGCAGCGCGGTCGGCTCGCTGCGGCGGGGAGTCTCTTTCCGCTCTCCGAAGATTCACAACTCGGCACCTGGGCTGGTACACGCCACCGGGCCGCGGTCGGTTTGACCGAGGAGACGGACGCGGTGGTCGTCGTCGTTTCCGAGGAGCGAGGCGAGGTCTCGCTCTGCGTCAGGGGAAAGATCTACCGGAATCTCGATCGGGACGAACTCGAAGCGGAATTGCGCAAGCACGTCGGTCAGGAGGAAGAGGTGTTGGCCAGTGCCACGTAAGAAGTTCACCCTCAAGCAGTTCTTCCTGACCAATCTCGAGACCAAACTCTTCACGCTGCTCCTCGCGCTGATGATTTGGTTCATTCTCTACCAGCAAGAGGACATTCAGGTTCAGAGACGGCTCCGCGTGATCCTCGATCCTCCCACCGGTTACGTCATGCTGAGCCAAGCGACTCAGGAGAGCGCGGATGAGTTTGAAGGCGAGGTTCTGCTGACAATCGCCGGTCAGAAGCAGGTGGTCGAGGCGGTGAGAGATCAGCAACCCGTTACCGTCTCGGTACCCAAGTCCGGAGTGGTCGATTTTCGGGATATCAAGACATTCGGCTTTAAGAGCCTCACCATCACCGACGCCTCCCCGCGTGGGCTCAATTGCGCGATCGAAGCGGAGACCACTCAGACTTTTGACGTCCTGGTCGAAACGAGCGGCAAGCCGTCGATCGGGAAGAATGTGCGTGAGAAGATCGCCGATCCGGGCCAGGTCACGTTGGCGGGGCCGGTCGGGGCATTTGAGAGCGTCAAGAACCCGAGCCGGGTCGTCAAGGCGCGGCTCGACATCTCGAACATTAGCACGAGTGATAAGCGGGAAGTTGAATTCACTATCGACCGATCTCAATTCGATAGCCGCTACCACGACTTCGTTCGTTTGGTCGAGACTTCGGGAACGGTGTCAATCCGGGTCGAGAGCTCTTCAGAGAGCTTCTTCGTGGCGATCCCTCTCCGCTGCGGGGTGAGAGTTGGATACGGAGTACCTCGACCGGCCCCCGATATACTGAGCTGCGAGTTCGAGGGACCGCCGGGGGCGGCAGATGAGGTCAAACGGCTCGTTGAGCAGGGTCTTGTCGCCTATGTCGAGAAGATTGGGGAAGTCTTTTCCGATCCGACCTTTAGCATGAGACTTCCCAAAGGGGTTCGATTCATCACGGTGCGCGGCGACGCGAACTTCAGGGTGGAAGCTCACCCCTCCAACCCGAAGTGATCTCAGTTCGGTTTGGGCTCAGGATCGATGCTCCGTTTCTTCTCGGTTACACTGCTCGCCTCCCACCCAACCTTCTTGTCCTTTCAAAGGTAGTTCGATGACCCTGTTTGGAACCGACGGCATCCGAGACGTTTTCGGCCAAGGCCATTTGACCGGGGCCTCTATCCTCAAAATCGGGGCAGCGGTCGTCGGCTACCTCCGTCAAAATGCAGAATCGACGGTGGGGCAGATCAAGGTGCTCATCGGTCGAGATACACGCACTTCCGGGCCTGTGATCGAGCAATTGCTCCGTTATGTCTTCCAGCGCGAAGACATCGGTTCCGACAGCTGTGGGATCTGCCCGACTCCCACTGTTTCGCTACTCACCGATCGCGGACCTTACTCGCTCGGCGTGGTCATCTCCGCTTCGCACAATCCGCCCGAGTTTAATGGCATCAAGCTTTTTGATTCTGCGGGCCGAAAGCTCACACTCGAGGACGAAGGACTGATCGAAACTCTCTACGCGAATCTCAGCGAGCCGGCACTCCCCGAAGAGAGCGAGCTTCCCCGCGAAGAGCTGAATCCGAGCTTTGTCGAGGAGTACACTCGACTTCTCACCGGAGGACGCGAAAACTGGTTGAGCGGGATGAAGGTGCTCGCCGATTGCGCGCGCGGAGCGACCTCTTCTTGCGCCCGCCAGGTGCTTGAAGGGGCGGGGGCCGTGGTGGAAGTCGTTAATGAGACCCTCGACGGGTCTGAGATCAACGTCGCCTGCGGCAGTCTCTCTCCCGAGGGTCTCGCGCCGACAATCCTCAGCCGCGACTACGATTTTGGAGTCGCGTTCGATGGCGATGGCGACCGGGCTGTATTCGTCGACAATCGCGGTGAAGTCGTCGACGGAGATGAGGTGATGGGGCTTTGGGCTCTCGACCTCAAGCGAGTCGGGCGCCTCAAGCCCGAAGTACTCGTGGCCACCGACATGTCAAATGCCGGTCTCGAATCGCACTTGCGCGAACACGGAATCGAGATGCTGCGTACACCCGTCGGGGACCGCGAGGTGTACCTCGAGCTCGAACGGCGGGCGGCGAGTTTGGGGGGCGAGCAGTCGGGTCATATCATCTATCGGCCCGAGGCCAAGACCGGCGACGGGTTGCGCACTTGTCTCCACCTGGGTCGATTGATCCAGGAGTCGGGCAAGTCGCTGTCAGAATTGCGGGCGGAGATTCCGCGCTTTCCCCAGACTTTGATCGGCGTCGAGGTAAAGCGCAAGGTGCCGTTCGCCGAGCTCGCCGCGGTGCAAGCGGTTATCGACGACGTCTCCCAGCTGCTCTCGGGAAGAGGACGTCTTCTGGTGCGTTATTCGGGGACCGAACCGCTCGCGAGGGTTCTGGTCGAGGGAGCAGATTCCGATGAGAACAGCCGACTCGCAAACCGAGTGGGGGAAGCGATCCGAAACTGTAAAGAGCTCTACCAGTAAGTTCGGCGGAGCGTCCGCCCGATTCGGTCGCGCCGCGACTTCAGTCGTTTGACATCTCCCCTTCTGAGTGAGTCCAACCATTTCTGGGGCCGGCTTCTATTTATGACGGGTCGGCGGCTATAGTGACCTGGTAAGAAGCGCAAGCCGGACTGCCCGCCTGAATGGAGAATCGTTGTCGATCGAATTCAAGGGAATCCATACGGCCATCATCACCCCGTTTCGCGAGCGGTCGATCGATTTTGATTCGCTCGATCGTCTCCTCGACGAACAGCTCGATGCGTGAGTCGACGGGGTTGTGGTGGCGGGGACGACGGGCGAGGCGCCGACTCTCTCGGGAGAGGAACTCGAGCGATTGATCCGGTTCGTGGTCGAGAAGGCCGGCGGCCGGCTGGTCGTGACCCTCGGAGCGGGTTCCAACAACACCGAAATCGCAGTGCGCAAGACGAAGCTCGCTCGCGAAGTGGGCGCGGATGCCGTACTCCAAGTAGTTCCCTACTACAGTCGCCCCACCCAAGCGGGTCTGGTTCGGCACTTCGAGCAGATCGCGCGAGTCGGGGTTTCGACGATGATCTACAACATTCCCTCCCGCAGTGGGACCGGGCTCACGCTCGACTCACTGGTGGCTCTGGCTCGAATCCCCGAAATCGTCGCGATCAAAGAGTCGTCTGGTTCACTCGAACTCGTGGAGGAACTCCTCGCCGAGACCGACTTGCAGGTTCTTTCGGGTGATGACCGTCACGCGTTTCCCGCCTACGCAATCGGAGCGAGGGGGCTCGTATCGGTTCTCTCAAATCTCTACCCGCGCAGTGTGGTCGAGCTCTTCGCCGCGGTTCAAGACGACGATCTCGACCGAGCTCGTCGGCTTCACTTCGCCCACTTGCCCTTCGTCAAGATGCTCTTCCTTGAGAGTAACCCGACTCCGCTCAAGGCAGCGCTCGCGAGCCTCGGGAAATGCGAGAATCGAGTTCGTTCACCGCTGATTGAAGTGAGCTCCGAAACGGAAGCGGCGATCACTGCGCTGCTGAGTCGAGTCGAAGGTGTGCTCACGTGACTCGTGGTGTGAGCGAAATCACGATCTGCGGGGCGGGCCCGATCGGGCTTGAGCTCGCGGTCGCGCTCAAGCGACTCGGGCGATCCTACGATCACTTCGAGGCGGGCTCGGTCGGCGAGACGATACGCCGCTATCCCAAGCGCGCGGTCTTCTTCTCATCACCCGAGCGGATCGCGATCGCGGGGCTCCCGCTGGTGACGGGAGCCGAACGGAAGGCGACTCGGGAAGAGTACCTCAACTACCTCCGCCAAGTGGTTCTCGCCCACGACCTCAAGATCCGAACCGGCGAGCGACTCCTCGGCATCGAACCGAGCTCGAGAGGCTTTGAGCTCAGCACGAGCTACCGCGGTGAGCACATGCGTCGATCAACTCAGAATATTGTGCTCGCAACCGGAGACATGCACCGACCTCGCCGGCTCGGGATCGAGGGTGAAGATCTGCCCCACGTCGAGCACGCTTTTGACGAACCCTATCCTTATCTCGGACGCCGGGTCCTGATCGTCGGAGGAAAGAACAGCGCGGTGGAAGCAGCCCTGCGGATCTCGCGTGCAGGGGGGCACGTTTCGCTGAGCTATCGCCGGGCGGCCTTCACGAACTCAGTCAAGGTGTGGATCCGACCCGATATCGAAAACCTCATCCGTCGCGGCGTGATCGATTTCTATCCCGAGACAGTACCGACCGAGATCACCGCGAGCGAGGTTCGACTCGGGAGCGTGACGGGGGGGCCCGATACTCGAGTCGCGGTCGACTCCGTTTTGATCTTGATCGGTTTTGAGCAAGAGAAGTCGCTCTTCGAATCGGCCGGAGTGCTGCTCGAAGGCGAGAACCGCGCTCCGCGTCTTTCGCCGCAATGCGAGACGAATGTTCCCGGACTCTACGTCGCGGGAACTGCCGTAGCCGGGACCCAGGTCAATTTTCAGCTCTTCATCGAAAACTCGCATCCTCATGTCGATCGCATCTGCCGCGCGCTCACCGGGCAGCGCGCGCCGTTCCCGACCCATGACGCAACCGAGCTCGCCGAAGATGCACCCGAGAGTTAGCGGTCCTTTGATAAGGCGCTTTCGAATCGATACTGAAACGATCGGGGCGCCGAGTTTCATCAAAGTGAGCGCGCCTGACGTAGGATTGGGACCCCGGTTACCATTTGTTTTCTTGCCACTACAGAGACAGTCGGCCCGTGGTTCGGGCTTACTCATATCGCCGGTCAAAACCGGAGTGACTTTGCCGGGAGGTGGCTAACAAATGCCCGAGCAACCCGAAGTCACCGTCTATCGAGAAGCGCTCGAGTCGCGGCTCGTCGGCGAAGACCTGCTCGAGGGCGAAGTGAGAAGCCCGTTCTTGCTGCGCACCTTTGAGCCTCCGCTCGACCTCTTTCTGGGCCGGACTGTGACCGCGGTCTCCACTATCGGCAAGCGGATCGTGCTCCACTTCGGTCCCGAACTCGCGATGGTCTTCCACTTGATGATTGCGGGTAGATTCCGCTGGCTCGCTCCGGGAAAGTCTGCGAGTCGTCAAAAGACGGTGCTCGCTTGGTTCCAGTTCGGGGCTGGGACTCTGGTGTTGACCGAAGCGGGCTCGAAAAAGCGCGCTTCGCTTCACCTCGTGGAGAAGTCGGCCGCTCTCGTGGCCTTGAATCCGGGGGGGCGTCGGCTCGACGAACTCTCGCCACTTGAGTTCGCCGGGATCCTCAGGGCGGAAAATCGAACCCTCAAGCGAGCGTTGACCAATCCCAAAAACTTTAGCGGCATCGGTAACGCCTACTCGGATGAGATTCTCCACCGCGCTCAGCTCTCGCCCGTGGCGCGAACTCACTCTCTTTCCGACCCTCAAGTCGAACGTCTCTTAAGGGCCGGGATTCAGGTGCTCGAAGAGTGGACCGACCATTTGCGCAAACTCTACGCCGGTAAGTTCCCCACCAGGGTGACGGCGTTTCGACCTGAGATGGCCGTCCACGGTAAGTACCGCGAGGAGTGTCCGGTCTGTGCGAGCCCGGTGATGCGCATCCGCCATTCGAGCAATGAGACCAATTACTGCCCCGAATGTCAGACGGGTGGCAAAATCCTCAAAGATCGATCGCTCTCGCTTCTCCTCCGTGACGATTGGCCTCGCACAATCGAAGAGTGGGAGAGTTAGCCCTCCTCGCCGCTGCGCAGAGGTTGCATGACCAAAACTGAGACGGGGGAGGGCTACATGTCGTCGCGCATCTCTTCGCTGAGCCCGGCGGTGAAGCCGAAGGCGACGGCGAAGGACCAGACGAGGGCGAGCTTGGCGTGGGATTCTTCGGTGAGAACGATGAACTCGAACTTGTGGGCGAGCAGGGTGGCGGCGATATAGCCCCCGCCGTAGAGGAGCGAGCCGAAGTAGCGGCCGATCTTCCGCCAGAGGAGAAGGCCCGCGGCCGCGGCCCCAAAGCCGGCAAAGCCGAGCAGCGTTTCTTCGTCGGTAGTGAGCAAGAAGCTCAAACCTCCCGATACTGCGGCGCCCAAGAGCGCGCCAAAGGTCACCCCAAAGAAGCGACCGAGGCGGTACTTTAATGTCTTACGACGGTCGGAACGGCGACGAGCTTGAAACTCGGCCTTGGCCTGGTCGGGGAGATCGAGATCGCGGCCCGAGCGCTCGTAGGTGCCCTGAACCGGAGCCCAACCCTCGGTCTTGCGCCGAATCTGATCGCGCAGCGCGCGGCTGTCTCGACCTGGCAGAATCCCGAGTTTGCGACACGCTTCTTGCAGCTCAAACACGCTCAGGAACTGGAAAAACCAGTCGTCATTGAGCTTCCCACTCGAGAGGATCCGCCGTTTGGTCTTGGCGGCACTCCGGTTGACCTGGATTCCGATCTTGCGCCCGAGCTCTTGGACTCGTTCGGGCGTGAGGACATCGATCAGTAACGCCTGGCGTTTTCGGATGATTTGTTTATCGGCCATCGCTCTATTCCACTGGGCCCGCTCCATCATCGGATCGCGCGTGGGGATGGGTTGAGCTGATCACGCCGAGACTGCTAAGCCGTATTCTGAGCACGAGCTAAACTGAGCCGGATAAGCTCTTCGAGCGAGACGGACTCTTCAGAAGGGAAGCTGGCCGGTTTGGTCTTGGGAGTTGGAGCTGCGCTCGCGAGGCGGAGGTGGGGAGGTCGAAACCTCAGCGGGGGAGGGTGGCGGCCCCGGAATATCGGTGTCCGGAGGTCTCAGCGAATCGAGCCGCTGAGGGAAGTAGAGCCGAGTCCCAAACATCGGCGAGAACTCGCCAAAGCGATCTTCACCCAGCCCTGAGCGACACTCCTCAAAGTTGGCCAAGTAGGCTGAGAGCTTGGCGTCGATATTGTCGAGATAGTGAATCGCAATCGCTTCGGCGGTGGCCGGCAGTTTGGGCGATCCGAATTCCAGTCGACCGTGATGACTGAGCACGATGTGTTTGAGCTCCGTCACGATTTCGGAATCGATCTCGACCCGACTCGCGGCTTCGTCGATCCAGCTCGCCACCATCGCGATGTGTCCGACGAGTTGACCCTCGGCGGAATAGCCAAATCCCGTGACATAAGTCAGCTCGTCGGTCTTGGCGAGGTCGTGAAGAAAGATTCCGCTGAGGAGCAGGCTCTTATCGAGGACGGGATAGTGGTGACTCAGCATCTCTCCGAGCCTGAGCAGCGAGAGCACGTGCTCGAGAAGGCCGCCCACATAGGCGTGGTGCATGGTCTTGCCGGCGGGGGCGTGCCGGAGGCCGGTGTCGAGATCCTCACGGGCCAAGACCTCGAGCGTGAGTTTGCGAACTTCGGGACGGGGAATCCCTTCGATAATTCTGCGTAGCTCCGCCATCATCCGATCGATACTAAAGGGACTTTGAGGCAGGAATTCCTCGGGCTTGACGTTCGCCTCTTCGGGCGATAGCGCGACGAGATCATCGACGACAACTTGCAACGACCCCTGGTACTCCTCGATACGCCCCGTCGTCAATGCGAAGGGATTTTGACCGATAAGGCGGTACTCCTCGGTCGAGGACTCCCACTTGAGCGCCTTGATCGAGCCTGACCGGTCTCGAAGTACGAGTTGTAGAAAGTGAGTCCCGTTCCGGGCCTGCTTGAAATTGACGGTATCGACGAGCAGGATCTCGTGAATCTGCATGCCGCGCTTGAGGTCTTTGAGAAGAGTGCGACTCATGAAGTCTCCGAAGTGCCGGGCGAAGGTTTGCGACTTGATAACAACCGAATGAGTCGCCGCCGAAAAGTCATTCCGGTGGGGACCGCCGATATCGGGCGTGTGAACCACCGCCAGCGTTTGAAGCAAGCGTTGTTACCGCAAGGCGCCATTCTTTCCGGTGCGGTGAGCCTTCCGGCGACGCAGTTTGGCGATCGGATACGGTTCGAACGAGTTATCGGGCCGGTTAGAGGAGTCCTCGGCGACCAGCGCGACGCTGAGAACCCGAGGTATCAACGAAGGCGATCGAGGTCGACCACCCGCTACAGCTCAGAAGCGATTCTTAAGCCGGGTCCGTGAGCGTGAAAGCGGTTTGACCCCAGAGTGATCGTCCCTTCGATCTTCGCGGATCGAGGCAGCGAAAGAAAGGGTTCTCTTGCAGGTCGGATTCGGTCGCGGAACAATCGGGTTATGACGAACTATCCTGCCGACCCCAACCGGTCGAATCGAGCCGAAACGGTTCGCATCCTCCGCGACGATCCCGAACTTGCGGTGGCTCGTCTCGAGCAGCGAATCGCTCAGAGCGGTTCTGACTTCAGGTCTTGGCACAATCTCGCGGTGGCCCTCAACAATCAGGGCCACCCCGAGCGCGCACTCCAGGCCGGCCTTCGTGCGCTCAAGCTCGCTCCCGACTCAGCTCGGACTCACTTGCTCGTCGGAATGATTCGGCGCGAACTCAAGCAGTTCGACGCCGCGCTCGAAGCCTTCGAAGAGGCGCATCGTCTCGATCCCGAGGCGCCTCTCCTCCATGCAAATCGAGGGGCTGTTTACTTTTTGCGCGGGCGGATTCGCGACGCACTCGAGGATCTTCGGCGCGCTACCGAACTCGATCCTCAAGATCGAATCTCTCACTTCAACTTGGTTGTAGTGCTGGTAACCGCGAAGAAGTTTCGACAGGCGGAATCGGGGCTCGAGCGCTTGATCGAGCTCGAGCCCGACCGGGCTCGCTATTACTACCGGTTCCTCGTGGAGCTCGGCCGTATCCAGACTGTCGAAGAATCGCTCGCACAAGCGCATCGACTCAAGAATCTGATGAGCCTCATCGGCGATCGCCTACGCCGACTTGAAGAGCAGCCTTCCGAGCCCCATGCTTCCGAGCGGCAGCCTGGGCTCGACTTGGGGTGCGGAGAAGGACCTGAACGCGATCCAAACTCCGCGTTTGGCCATATCAGCGCGGAGATCTCCAAAATTCGTTCGGAATACGCGCGTATGATGTCTGAGATGGTGGTCTTTTTGAACGCGCTCCGGCCCCGGACTCTCAGTGTGAATGAAATCGACTTTGGTCGATTGATCGATCGACTCGTTTTTGTCGCTTCTTCGATCGAGCCGTCCCTCGAGATCAAGATCGAAAAGCCGGCCGATCCGCTCCCGATCGAATGCGACGTCGACCAGGTTCAAGAAGCGATCCTCAATCTGATCATCAACGCGATCGATGCGTTGCGCTCGGTCGAGTCCCGCGACCTCTCAGAGGGGCAGGTCCGAATCGAGTGTGAGCGAGATCCGTTCGGGGTTCGCTTCGCCGTGATTGACGACGGCCCCGGCATCGCCCCGGACAAATTGAGTCGTGTCTTCGACCTCGGCTATACCACCAAGCCGCTCGGGTCGGGAATCGGC
>CAYZYD010000047.1:0-12575 GCA_964482505.1 uncultured Planctomycetia bacterium
GTGAAGAGATCTCCACCCGGACGGACCCTCCGCTAGAGCTTCTAGTTCGCGGTCTGCCCCTTCTTAAACTGGACGGTATGGTGGCTACCCTCCCCCTAGCAACGGCGCAGGCGGTTGCCGACCGCGTTTCCGGCGCTGTGGTCCGGATTTTGGCAAAACTTGTGGATCTGAGTGCAATTGATCAGAATCGCTTGGTAGCGATCGATCGAGTAGCTGCTGTCGTCGAGCTTTTCCTTCAGAACGACGTCATGTTTAACTCCGAGTCGACTCAATACCGCCGAGATATCATCGTTGTTGGTATCGGTCCCATTTCGCGCCACGGGTCCTTCGACGACGAGCACTTTGCCGTCGGGGATATTCTCGAGCCCAAAAAATTCGCGAGCCCGCACCGGATCGAGTGGCATGGCGACCCCCGTCGGCCCCTCTTCGTGCGCAGCGAGATAGCGAATGACTTTGAGGCCCTTCTTGCGATTGGCCTTCCACCACCCCGCCCAGTTGACGTAGTTGTCTCCCATTTTTTGGAGCGTCAAGGTCTGGAGGGCAGTGACGATGCGCCGCCGAACTTCGTTAGCCTTTTTCTTCTCGTCTTCAGTCTTGTAGTGCGCCATCAAAATATCGACGGTGCGCCGGTAAGGGAGCTGAGCCGAGAGATCGATCGCCATCAACCGCAGTTCGGTCGTACCCTGCTCGAGAACTCGACGAATCACTCGAGTGACATACTTCGATCGGTTTTTACTGCTTTGAATTGAGTGCAGAAGGTCGCGGCCGATCGCGTCGGTGCGGTGCTGTATGACATAGTCACCCACCTCGGAGAGCGCGAGCGGACGATTAAACGAGGCTGCGGCTTGGAGAAGAATCCAATACCAATCCGAGGTCTCCTCATGCTCGCCGAATCGGCGAGCCTGCTGGAGGACGGCTCGAACTGGCTCGCGCTGGTTGGCAGTACCAAAAGTATCGAGGACTTCTTGAAGATTCGACGGATCCCCGGATCGATAGGCTTGGAGAATCATCGAGCGAAGCTCTTTGGTGTCGAGTTCGGGCTTTTCGTCCTCGAGCGCCTGGACGGGGTGCAGTCCAAAGATACTCGTCAAGCTGATCCCCAGGGTTACGATCCAAATCGCGAATCTCATTCTTGTTCCTTTCGGGGCGACTCGAGCTGCGTCTCGCTGCGGCAGCGATCCCATCGTTGCGTCATCGATCCGCTGCGCGCAATTCTTTGGCACTGTTCCGAAGTCGAACCCGCCGTTACTGTAGGGCGGAATGTTCGAAATGAGAAGCCTACTGGTCGCAAGAGCGAGGGGCGACTCCGTACGCTCTTGGGCCCAAAGCGTTTGGAAACACTGTGGGACCAGGAGGAGGGGGACCAGGAGGAGTCTGCAGTACGGAACACATGTGATTCGCGAGCCCGCAACCGCGACGACGTAAAACACCCAAGGGCGGCGTCCTATGCACGGAGTCGAGCCCGAGCGACGATCTAACTGGTCGCCTCCCTGGAATTCGCAGGCTAGAGAGCCGCCAAAAACTCAAGCGTAGCGTGAGCTTAGCATAAAAAGGGGGCAGCCCCCGAGGCTGGAGCTGCCCTTGTCTTCTGCTTAAGAATCGTCACTCAGGAATCTCGCCGAGGAGTCGCTCGACGACTCGGTTGCTCGTCGCGAAGTCTCGGAAAGTTGGATCTTGCCTCGCCCAAGCCACTTCCCCTCGGTGGTTGAGGACCACGATCGTCGGTGTTCCCGCGGCGATTCCGTAATCCTTGTAGGGAGTCGGGGGCCAGTCGTTATCGGGCGTAATCGCGAGGCCGGTCGGCATAGTCAGCCCGAGCTCGCGGTACTCGGCGAGCAGATCTTGCTTCTGCTTTTCGTGATCTTTGCGACCCCTCGGGAGCGCGAGAAATGCGGCTCGGAAGCCGCGATCGTAGGCTCGCCGGTAGAAGTCTTGCACAACTTGCAGGTACTCCTTGCCCCGAGGATTTCGCATCGGGAAGAAGAGGAGAGCGGTGACCTTACCCTTCTGAGCGCTTACGTCGAACCGGTCCATCACCCAGCCCTCGTCGATATTGACGGCGGGGGCGGGTTTGCCGACGAGTTGATCGATCCAGGCGAGATGTCGATGACAACGGCCCTGAAACACCTGACCGACATTGGTGAGGCTGCCCGCCGTCTGTCGGCGGTTGAGCTCATTGAGGCCCTTTTCAAAAGCTACCCTCGCCTCCTCGTAATTGCCGAGGGCGAAGTTGCAGTAGCCAACCCAAAAATCGAGGCGCTCGAGGTAGTTGAAGAAGTCCTGGGCTGTCTTTCCCCCGAACTGGGTTCCGGCCAGCGCTTCGACTTTGCTCCCTTGCGCCGCCTTTTCAAAGATCGGACGGAGTTCTGAGAAGTGACGCGTCGCCTCTTCGAGCCGCCCGAGAAAAATCAGCATCTTGCCGGTGAGAAAGAGCGCATGAGGGGTGTACTGCGAATGGGGATACTTGGTGGGTAAGGTTCGACTGTGCTCGAGCGCCGCTTCGAAGCGACGCGCCCGTTCATGGGCACCGATGAGCGACATCAAGCTCTTGGCGCTCGGCTTCTCTTGCATCAGTTTGGCGTAGACTTCCGCCGCCTTGTCGTAGTCTCCGGAGAAGAAGTAGATTGTCCCGCGACTCTCGGTGATGTCGTAGGAGAGATCGGTCTTCGCAACCGCGAGAGTGCTCGCCTGATCGAGGCATTTCATCGCCTCTTTAAGGTAGAGACGTTTGGCTTCAAGTGGCGGAAGCCCCGTCTCTTGGGCGAGCTGAGCGATCGCCCCCTGTTGGTTGAGAATCATTCCTTTGGCCATGAAGAACAGCACGGCCGCGCGGTGCTCACCCTCGGGGTACTTCTCGAGGTACTGTTTGGAGAGCATTTGAGATTCGAGCGCGAGCCGAGTCAGCTCCTCGCGACTCAGTTTGGTGCGGGTGATATCCTCAGGGATCTTGCCAAAGGTATCGGCGATGCGTTGATAGTCTCCCGACTCACCCTCGGGGTATTCGCCTTCGATACGACGCTTCTGCTTCTCGAGAAGTTCTTGCAGCTCCTCTTTGGTCGACGGACCCGAGGTCGGCTGGCTCTGCGACTTCGGTCGGATCTGGGCCTTCGGGGGATTCTCCGCTTTCTGAGTATTTTGGGTCT
Source organism: uncultured Planctomycetia bacterium (assembly GCA_964482505.1). Taxonomy (GTDB): domain Bacteria; phylum Planctomycetota; class UBA8108; order UBA1146; family JAJFFE01; genus CAYZYD01. The sequence continues at coordinate 3,144 of CAYZYD010000047.1, forward strand.
TCTGGCGTTTCGAGCCATCCTGAGTCTTCAGGCCAACTTGAGAGGTATGGGCCTGGCTGCCGGCACAACTCAAGCACACGAGCAGCGTGTAGACGATGTGGAGTCTGCACTTGGTCATCGAAATTCTCTCCTCAAACGGGTCTCGATCATCGGATTGGGGAATGGAGTAGTAGCCATCAGACTTGAGTGCCAGGATTTGCGCTCGCGAGCTTGCCGGGTCTCGTCGGCTGCTCCGAAAAGCGGGGGCAGAAGCACTCCCGAGCAGAGTCGCCTTGAAAAAACGAGCGTTGGTAGCCCAGCCTCGCCGACTCGGATGACTTCTCGGGCAGGCGACTCACGAGTGCTGCAAGTATCGCGCGCACTCCCGCAAAAACCTGGAGTCTAGCACGCGAGCCTTGGCGAGCGCGAATCTCGATTTTAGTTAAGAGTGGAAACCGAAGAAAGAGCGCGAGGATAGAGAGCCCGCTCGGAGTTCACGCGGGTTGCGACCCCGAACCGCAGCTCCAAACGACCCGAGAGGCTCCGCCAATAACACGGTTCGCTGTATCCATTTGGGGCAACTTCATACGAGCAGCGGCCGGTCGAGCCACTCAACTCAACCGACCGCTCAGAGATTCCTAGCAGCCCGCATTATTCACGAGCCCGCTACTGCGAAGTCGCAAGGCGTTCGCGCCTGGCGTCATACAAAAAGACGCGATCCTCAATGTCTCGCTCGTGAGCTCGGACTGCTGAGGATCACTCCTCGGGCATTCGAATATCGAAGGTCTTCGACTCTTCCTTGCGCACGTCGACCGAGATGGTCGAGGCCGACCGCCGGGCGCGTCGACCCCTCGAGAAGAAGCGCAGTTCGTAGGTGCCCGCTTTGAGACCCGATAAACGGTAGGTTCCGTCGTCGGCGACGCGACCGCGCTTGCGATCCCCGTCCGGCCCGCTCGCAAACACTGTCCCCTCGAGCTGCTGCGCGCCCTCGGCGTCGTAAACACGCCCCGTCAAGGTAGCACCGGGGCACAGGACGACCTTGACCGGTTGGGGAGGAATCGCCTCTTCGACCGCCACCTGGTCTACCTGGTCGGTGACAAAGTCCGGGTGACGAATGACGAGTCGAAACTTGCCCACCGTCAGACCGCTCAAGCTGAAGTTGCCATCCGCGTCGGTCTCGGACTGAGCCAGGGCGCGTTGTCGACCGACCTCCTGATTCGCGTCGGTGTTGAGCGCCCACGCTTCGACGCGGGCCTCGGCGATCGGTTCGAGCGATTTGGTGGTGACCGACCCGAGAATGCGGAGACCGGCGTCGAGACCAATACTCAGTTCCGTGGGGCTCGGAACCTCGAGTGGTTCGATCGTCTGAATCTGGTAACCGTCGGCGCTCACTTCGAGACGGTAGCTACCCGATTCGAGACCACGGAGCGCAAAACGCCCTTCGACGTCAGTGCGCTCGCGATTTCGGCGACGGCGAGCGCCCTCTTCTTCTTCGCCAGTAAGAGCCGTCCAACGGATACTCGCTCGCTCGATCGGCGTTCCGGTATCCAGATCGAAGACGAGTCCCCGCACCTCGTAGGCAGGTTCGAGCACGATCGTCAGCGCCTCTCCCGTCGGAGCCACCTCTTCGAGTCGAGCCCGCGAGTAACCCTCGGCCCGTACCGAAACTCGGAGGGGTTCGAGTGAGAGACCCCCGATCGAAAACTCGCCGGTCGCAGTCGAAGCGCCGCGCTTCCGCCCCGACTCATTGCCCGAGACCGAGATGCGGGCACCGGGCACCGCTAACCCGTCGACACTCACGACTTGGCCAAAGATGCGAAGCTCGGGGTCGAGGGTCATGTCGAGCACTTGGCGATCCCCCGCGGCCACGAAGACCCCAGGGATGACTTTGGTCGCGTATCCCTTCGAAGTGACTCGGAGTTCAAACTCACCGGGCTCAATCCCCGTCAGTTCGTACCGCCCGGTCGCGTCCGAACGACCGCGGACCGACGAGAAGAATCGATCTCGACCCCGCCGCCCTCGCCGGTCGCCCCCTTCACTTGGTGCCGCGGAAAGTACGAGTTCGGCCTGATCGATCGGCCTGCCGTCGAGATCGAGCACCCGCCCTTCAATCGCACCCGCCTCGCGCAGCTGCAGGAAGATATCGCCCCGGTTCTGGCCCGCCACCTCGACCAACTCCTCCGAAGAATCGAGGTATCCTCGCAGTTGGGCCGTGACCTCCCAACGACCCGCTGCGACGGGAAGGTCGATCACAAACAACCCGTCGGCGTCCGTATAGCCCGTCGCCCGCTCGCCCCCGCCGAACCTTCGGCTTTGGCGGCGGCGAGACCCTCGACGAGAACGCTCGCCACTCTCTTCGGCGAGTCGCGCTTGAACCCGGGCACCTTGAGCCGGTTTGCCGCGGGCGTCGAGAACCTTGCCCGAAAGTTGCACCGAGGGGTCGAGGACAATGTCACCCACTTCGACGCCTTCGACGGTCAGCTCCGACCTCAAGAAGCCGTCGGCGTTGACCGTGAGGTCGACGGGGAGATCTTCGATGCCGTCGAGCGCAAACTCTCCCGCTTTATTCGTGGTCGCCGAGTTGTCTCGCGAACGCCGGCCAAAGAAACCGCCGCGCATCCCAAACCCGACTCGACCTCTTCCGCGCCGTACATTCGCCCCCTCGACCGGTTGACCGGCCGTATCGAGAACCCGCCCCGTCAGAGTGAGACCGGGGCTGAGCTCGACTTCGACGGGGTCCGACCCAGCCTCGGCATTTGCCTCGGCGCGGACAAAGCCGTCGGCGCTCACCCGAAGCTCGTAGAGACCTGTCTCGATCTGGTCGAGCACAAACCGCCCGTCGTCACCGGTCGTGGCCGTGCTTCCGCGACCCCGCCTACCCCGACGGCCACCGCGACCTCGCCCCTCCTCGCGGGATCGATTCGCCCTCACTTCCGCACCCGCGATCGGCTTACCCGCGACATCTTTCACAACTCCCAAAAGAATCGAGGCCGGAGACAGCACCAGCTCGACCTCAACCTCATCGGTTTCGAAGAAGTCGCCCCGGGTCGACTGTTCGAGGTATCCCGATCCCTCCGCGGATAACGAAAAGCCCTCAAACGCCACCCCGGCGAACTCGAACCGACCTTGAACGTCGGTCATCGCTTCGCGCTGTCGACGCCAAGCCTGCCAACGCCGAAAGCGCCCGCCTTCACCCTCAGCTCGATAGTTCACTTCGATTCCGGGAATCGGTTGCCCCGCTTCGTCGACGACTGTTCCGCGAATGACCCCCCCGGGTGCGAGCACGATATCGATCTCGCCCGATCCTTCATTACGGCGATCGGTTTCAGCCCAAGGCTCGGCCACTACGTGGATCTCGTAAGCAATCGACGGTAACCCGAGCATCGTAAACTCGCCGCGAGCGCTCGTCTCGAGTGTCGTTTCAACCGGGTTGAGCAGCACCAGTAGCATGTCGTTAAAGCTGTAGTAAGTCCCGCCGGAACGAAAATCATCCGCACGCAGCAGCTCACCGCGAAGATTGACTTCAGCCCCGACCACCGGATTGAGCTCGGGATCGAGAACTCGACCTTTAACCAAGTTGCCATCGACGAGGTTCAGCGAGATCGACTCGGGGGCAGCGCTCGCCTCGTCGTATCGAATAATCTGCGAATAAGGGGTCTTGAGTGTGCCCGAGTTTCTAGCGGCGACCAGGTACTCACCGGAATCGAGCCCCTGGAAAGCAAATTGACCGGATTCGTCGGCGGTGATCGTCACCACGTCGTCGAGACGCCGGCCGAGCTCTTCGCTGATTTGGACTTTACCCTCCTCGAAGGTGATCAACTCAAAGCCGCTCGCACCACCCCGCTGCTCGTAGCGGTCGAGTCGAGTCCGGTAAAGAGTGACGCTGGCCCCAGGGCTCGCACTTTGATTCGTCGCGAGGACCTCGCCCGAGATCGCGTGCGGACCGAGTTCGAGATCGATTTCCGAGACCGCCAGAGCACCGTCCACGAGCTCGCCGAAGGTTGGTGCAGAATCGGCTTCGACTTCGGGCAACTCGATCGGGGTATACGTCTGTTCCGATTCGGAAACGACTTCGGCCTCTTGGTTCGACTGGGTGGGTCGATCCGACTTCGACCAGACAAACAGCGCGGCGAGCGCTGCTACCACGACGATAGGTATCAGTAGCTTTGTCATTATGACCTCTTATCCACTCAGTTGAACTTGTCGATGGCCCCGCGCGAGCGTCTGCATCGAGACTGTCAGCTCTAGCAGCCCGCCCGAAAAGACGGCGCGATACAGAATGCCCAAATCGCGCTCGGGCAGGCCTACTGCAGGGCTCCGATTGCGTCCACGCTCGGGTGTCATAATCTGCTTCGTCAAATCTCTGGGGCGCCAGTGGCGTCGGGATCGAGGCGAAGCGCACGGGGTCGAACTGACCATGGCGCGGGGCGAGCTGCGGGTCAGATCATGGATCTGAAACTCGGTTGCAATTTCATGTTCCCAAAATATCGCGAGGTGTCTCTGGACTTCAGTCCGGAACCGGGGCCACGCGCGAAATTGGGGTGACGAACTCTCGACAACCCTTGGCGCTAGCGCGAGAGTGTGGGGGCACCTCTCAGCCGGCCAAACGCCAGCCCTGTGGCTCGGGCCAGTATCGGCGCCACTCCTTTGATCACTCAGCCTTCACCCTGGATTGGTGAGCGACACTCGACGGGACTCCGCAAGAGTCCGCTCGCACTCTTCACACTGCTCGTTTTGGTGGGACAGCTGGTCCGACTTCACTACGGACCCGCCTCGCTACTGGTCTTCGTGGTACTCGGCCTCGTAGCCGTCCGTTTCGCGCGGGCCTTGTGGTTCCGCCAGCGACCCCTTCAACTCCTGCGTCGTCTCTGGCTACTCCTTCCCCTCTGTCTCGGAGTCCTGATCGGCGTCCCCGCTCGCCCTGAAGCGGTTTCAGTTGATCGGGGGTTCCAGACGGTCGAAGGCACCGTGGCGGTGGCGCCGCGAGTGTCGGCGCACCGAGGGGCTGGGGACCTCAAACTCTCGAGCCTCATCGTCCTGGAGGCGGTCGCGATCGACGGCCAATCGCGAGCAGGAGAGCTTCGGCTTCGAGTCGCGGGAGCCTCGCCACTAGTTCGCGGCGATCGGGTACGAGCGTCACTTTGGGGAAACCGACGGCACCGCGTCCAGCGGATTCGGCATCCCTCGCACCTCGTCTCGGTCGAGCCCGCTCAAGGGGTGCGCGCCGCGGTCGCGCGGCTGAGATTGCGACTCATCGAACGCGTCCAAGCCCGGTACTCGGCGCGCGCGGCCGGTCTCATCGGCGCCTTCCTACTAGGCGAACGACGACTCCTCTCGACCGACTTATCCGAGGCGCTTCGCGATATTGGGCAGGGGCACTTACTCGCGATCAGCGGTTTGCACGTCGGCCTCATCGGCCTCGTGGTATCGCGACTACTCGCTCTCATCCCCGAGCGATTCGGGCGGATACGAACTGTCTTCCTCGGTTTGGTGTTGCTTCTATTCGCCGCCCTGTCGGGCTCCCAGGCACCCGCAGTGCGAGCGGTTGTATTCGGCCTGCTCGGACTTTTGAGCTTCGAAAGACGGAGCCCTGGGGCGAGCCTACAATGGACCGCTCTCGCCTATCTCGGGTTCTGCTGGTTCAGTCCGCTCAGCCTGCGCTCGGCGAGTTTCCAAATATCGTTCGCCGCGATTCTCGGAATCCTCCTTCTCGGACCTCGCAAAAGTTATCGCCCCCGGTTGGATACCAACCCAACTCGCCGCATCGGTCGGAACTTGCGACGGTCGCTCGGTATCTCCTACGCGGCCTGGTGGGGGGCTTCCGCGGCCCTTGTCTTTTACAGTATCGACGTCACCCCGCTCGCTCCGCTCCTGACCCTGCTTCTCTTGCCACTCCTCACTCTCTCGATCTCACTCGGACTGATCGCCCTGCTGCCGATCGCGGGGATTGAGTTCCTGCTCGACCGGCCGCTCTTCTGGTTGCACGAAACGATGACGGAGGTCTCGTTTCAGCTCGGCCACTTGCCGGGCACTCCGAGCGTTTGGCCCGCCCTACCCGCGGGGACCCTCGCCCTCCTCGTCCTCTCTATCGCCGGGCTGAGAATGGGTCGTCGACTCGGGTACTGGTCCCATCTCTTTCTCGTTGTTGCTGGCTTGACGGTGCTCGGGCTTCCGCGTGACTCGGCCGAACTCTGCGACCTCGGGCGAGGCCAAGCGCTCTTGGTTGTCACCCCGGACTCGACGTTGCTATTTGATGCGGGAAGTCTCGATCGTCGCCACGGCGGCGCCGACCAGATCGCAAAAGCGCTCCGGCGCGTGGGCCGCGCGCGAATCGACGCGCTCTTCCTCTCGCACCCCCACGCCGACCATATCCTCGCGGTGCCCGAGCTTCTCGATCGAACCCAAATCGCGCGAGTGTTCGTCAGCCGCTTCTTCGGTGATGAACCGCTCGGAGCCCAACTGCTCGAACACCTCGATCTCGCGCGAATTCCCGTCGTCGCGATCGAAGCGGGTCACCGGGTCCTCGTCGGCGCAACCCCGGTTCGGGTGCTCCACCCCCGCGCGGATCGAGTTTCGATCTTTAAACCAAATGTGAATGACGATTCTCTGGTGCTCAAGGTCGAGGATCTCGATCTCCTCGTCCCGGGTGATATCGAAGCGCGCGGCCTCCTGCAGCTCACGAGCGAAATCGCAACTACCCTCGTGCTCCCCCACCACGGACGACCCGAGCCGGGGACTCTGACCCGGCTCCTCGACTGGCAACCGCAGCGCGTGATCGCTTCGAGCTCGCCCGGAGTCGAAGTGAGCTACCGCCCACTCCTCTATCAAAACCGGATCGAGTTTTGGGAGACGGCCGTCGACGGTCCGATCAGGATCAAAACCCGACCACCTTGATACGGGGCGAACGATTCAGATTTTCGCAATCTGGAGAAACTGGGTCACAGCCCCTGACTCAGCTTCCCCCGAGGAGTATACTCAGTCCACCACGGAAAGCGGCGGCTCTATTCCGCTTCTGAACATGGGCTCGATCATTCACATTTCTTACCTCCACACGGAAGCCTTCGGCTGGACCCTGAAAATACAGGTCACGCGGATGGATCGGGGCAAGGTGTGGTCATTGGACACAGGCGAGTTGAGGCAGGGCGGGGGGCTTTGCCTTCTCGTAGAGGCTATCCTGGAAAGGGAGGTCCCTTTGCGACTGACAGTTGTGGCTCTCGTAAGCGCTCTTTGTCTCCCCCTGGCCGCTCAACACGGTCCTTCGAGCGAGTACCGCTCGATCGACGGTGTAGGCAACAATATCGCAAACCCCCTCTGGGGAGCGGCGGAAGTTCCGCTCCAGCGGGTGACGACGAACGAATACGGCGACGGTCTCGAGACGCCGTCCGGGGCCGACCGACCAGGCCCGCGAGACGTCAGCAATGCAGTCTTCGAACAGTTGGGGCCGATGCCCAACTCGTTTGGAGTCTCCGACTTCTTCTGGCAATGGGGGCAGTTTCTCGACCACGATATCGATCTCTCCCCCGAAACCGATCCGGCCGAGCACTTTGATATCGGCGTTCCGACGGGTGATATCTTCTTCGACCCCATGTCGACGGGTACTCAGACGATTCCGCTGGCTCGCTCCGAGTACGTAACCGTCGCTGGAGTCCGCGAACAGACCAACGTGCTGACGGCATTCATAGACGCTTCGAATGTCTACGGTTCGGACGACGTACGCGCGCAGGAACTGCGCACGCTCGACGGCAGCGGCAAGCTCAAGACGAGTGCCGGTGACCTGTTGCCCTTTAATGTCAACGGTCTACCCAACGCCCCCACCGGAAGTGATCCGAGTTTCTTTCTGGCGGGTGATGTCCGAGCCAATGAGCAGGTGGGGCTCGCCTGTATGCACACGCTCTTCGTCCGGGAACACAATCACTGGTGCGATGTCATCGCAGCGGCAGAACCCGGGATCGGGGGCGACGAGATCTATGAACGCGCCCGCCGAATCGTCGCAGCAGAGATGCAGGCGATCACCTACAACGAATTTCTCCCCCTGCTTCTCGGGGATAACGTCCTGTCGCAATACCAAGGCTACGCCGCAAGCGTCAATCCGGGCATCTTCAACTCATTCTCAACGGCAGCCTACCGATTCGGCCATACGATGCTCTCTCCCAATCTCGCGCGTCGCGACGCGAGCGGTGCCGAGATCCCGGCCGGCGACCTATCGCTCGCCGCAGCATTTTTTGCGCCCCAGGAGATTATCGACGAAGGCATCGACTCCGTTCTTCGGGGTCTCGCATTCCAAGCAGCCCAAGAGATCGACAACCACCTCGTCGACGAGGTTCGTAACTTCCTCTTCGGCCCGCCGGGCGCGGGAGGTTTTGACCTCGCCTCACTCAACATCCAACGAGGTCGCGATCACGGTCTGCCGAGCTACAACCAGGTTCGAGTCGACTTTGGCCTCGCTCCGCGCACACTCTTCTCCGAAGTCACTTCGGATCCCGATACCCAAGCCCGGCTCGCTTCGGTCTACGGTTCGGTCGACGAAATCGATCTCTGGGTTGGAGGTCTCAGCGAAGATCCGGTCGCGGGCGCGCTCGTGGGTGAGACTCTCGTGACGATCTTCAAGGCGCAGTTTGAAGCCCTCCGCGACGGCGATCGCTTCTTCTACCAGGTTTACCTCGAGCCCGAACTTCGCGATCTCGTTACCGCGCAAACGCTGTCGACGATCATCAAGCGAAACACCGACATCGGTGACGAATTGCAGGAAAACGTCTTCCTCCTCCCACCGCTGATCGAATTTGTTCGCGGCGACTGTAATGGCAACAGCTCGATCGACATCGGCGACGCCCTCCGGCTTCTCGGTGACCTCTTCGGCGCCGGCGAGGCGGTAACTTGCGCCGATAGCTGCGATACCAACGACAGCGGAAGCCTCGATATCTCGGACGCGATCCAGGTGCTCAACTACCTGTTCCTGTCAGGAATGAACCCCGCGGCTCCCTTCCCGAGCTGCGGCGAAGACCCGACGGGCGACTCCCTCAACTGTGTCGCACCAGGAGCTTGTCCCTAAAGATTGCTCGGTGCAAGCGAGCATCTTGAGGCTTCGCAATAACGATCTCATGAATAAATGCGGGCTCCGCGAGTAAATCGCGGAGCCCTTTTTGTTCGAGTCGACAGCTCTACTGTAGAAGCAGATCAAGTCTCGCGACAGGTGAGCAATTTGACCCGTTAATTCAGGCTTTTGTAGTCGCAGCGACCAGGACCAGGCGTCGTCCGAACGACTCTAGTGTCCTGTTCGAAAAGTTCGAGCAAGAATCGCCGGCCCTCGACCTCCCTGGCGTTGTTGCCGCTCCTCGAAGGAGTTACCAATCCGACTTGCGTCGCGGCGCCTAGCCAGGAAGGCCGAATGGCTCGCCGAGTTCTCACTCGAACTTTCCGAACAGGACACTAGCAGCCCGTTGAAAAACTCATTCC
>CAYZYD010000048.1:0-12095 GCA_964482505.1 uncultured Planctomycetia bacterium
GGCTCGAATTCTCGACCTCCCGCATCGAAACCAGTTTTTCAACGGGCTGCTAGAGCTCTCCGGCGAGGCGGTTCGCGGGCGTCCTGGCGTCAGCAGTTGTGCCATTTTAAGTGAGAATGCAACCTGGCTGCGATTCGGTTGAACCGCACGCAGGCCGCGACGGGCGCGTTTCGGAGGAGAGGGCTGCGGCGATCGCGATGCTCTGGTAGCATCCCGAGCTATGTGGACCCGACACGCCCGCTGGCTTCGCCTCGATTTGATGACGCTGCTTATCGGCCTTGTCGCTGGTATCCTGCCTTCGTGTCTGCTGCTCCTGATTTCGTATTATTATCTCGAGGGACTCAACCCTAAGACGATCGCGTCACTCCAAGAACCTCAAATCCGCGGGGCCAAAATTGCGGCCCAAGCAGTCGGGACGTCGGCGAGTCAGGTTCTGACCAGGCTCGAAAATCAGTTCCTCACGATCTTGGCTAATCCAAAGGATCGTAGCGATAAGCCGATCTTGAGCGACGCTAAGCAACGACCCGCCGTGACACTGGGCTCTTGGGAGTATGTCAATTCTCTCGGTTGGATTCTCGACCTCGATGAACTCTGGATGGGACGCCCGAGTTCGGAGTATCCCTCGCAGTATTCGAGCCTCGGATTTGAGTCGCTTCTCTACACTGAGGACGCTACGAGCGAGGCCTTGCTCGCGCGACTCGTCCGCAACGCTCGCGACCTCGATCCTCCGCTCTTCCGAACTACTCTCAACAACAACCAGCATCGATTGAGATTCGCAAACTTGCCCTTGCCAGTCGATGTGGTCGAACGGGTGGGGCTGCCCGAGACCGGTACCGAAATCGAACCCGACGGTACATTACTTCGAACTTTCGACAATCCGGGCGGGGGGCGGTTTCAGATTAGAATCGACGGAAAGCGTCTTCTCGACGAGACCTTTCTCGCGGTGCTACCGAACCTTGCACTCGATTCCGAGCTGCAAGTTCGCCTGATCGATCAGACCGCCGACACTTCGGTGGATCGGCTCTCCGCCCGTTGGCCTGTCGAGCACCCGTTCTCGAAGCGCTGGGAGATCTGGGTTGAGGATCGAGGGGATGCCTCGACTCTGCTGCTGCGAATCCTCGATCAACTCGGCCGGATTCACTATCTCTACGGTGGCCTCTTGCTGCTCGCGCTCCTGACCTGCGCCTCGCTTCTCTTCACCGGGGTCTTTTCACGACGGGTCAACGAATCGCGAAAGAAAGACAACTTTGTCCGAATGGTATCGCACGAACTCAGGACCCCCGTCGCGTCGATTCGGATGATCGTCGAAACTCTCGCCCTCAACCGAGTGCGCTCAGACGATGAACGACAGGAGTACCTAGCTCAGCTCGAGGAGGAGAGCTCGCGACTCACCGACCTGATCGAGCGAGTACTCGAGTACGGACGATCCGCCGGTGAGCGAGAGGTCGTCACCGATCCGCAAGCCCTCGTCTTGGCGGCCGTCGAGCGCTTTCGCTCTCAGCATCGGGGACGAGTTGAAATCGAAGTTCAGTGTGCTCAGGAGTTTCACCCCGTACTGCTCGATCGCGAAGCGGTGACAGGTGTGGTATACAATCTCCTTTCGAACGCAAGAAAATACTCCCCCTCAGATCTGCCCATCGAGGTTCGCATCGGTGAGGACAGCCGGAATCTGTTTGTCGAGGTCAAGGACCACGGTCCGGGTATCCGAAAAAGCGAGCAGAAGAAGATCTTTCGCGCATTCTATCGTGGTTCGACAAGCACCGGCACCGGCTTCGGGCTCGGACTTGCCTATTGTCGCGAAGTCGCGAAGTCCCACCATGGCCGGCTCAACGTTTCGAGTCGGCCTGGGGAAGGTTGCCGCTTCGTCCTTGAGATCCCTCTCTTGCGGCAACGAATGGCCGCGTCGCGATCGGAAGGACCCTAGATGGCCCGCATACTTGTAGTCGAAGATGACTCTGCGATCTTGATGGGGGTCGCTCGAAATCTCGAGTTCGAAGGGCATACCGTCGACTCAGCCACCCGAGGCGAAGAGGGTCTTCAGCTCGCACTCGACACCAACCCCGACCTCATCCTTCTCGATATCATGTTGCCCGACCTCGACGGTCTCGAGATCTGCCGCTGGCTTCGTCGGGAGGGACAACGGGCGCCGATCCTCTTCCTGAGTGCGAGGGGGGAGGAGCGGGATAAGGTCGAAGGCCTCAAACTCGGGGCCGATGACTACATCACCAAACCATTTGGCGTTCAGGAATTATTGGCGCGGGTCGAAGCGGCATTGAGGCGATCGCAAATCCAGGATGGGACCGACCAGCCCTTCCGATTTGGTCGGTTCTCGCTGAGCTTTCAAGAGCGTCAGCTCTACGAACACGACGAGCTGGTCGAGATCACCGATCGCGAGTTTCGATTGTTAAGCTATCTCATACAGAACCGCGAACGTGCCCTCTCCCGCGAATTGATCCTCCGGGATGTTTGGGGTTACGGGTATGAGGGGACGGCGCGCACGATTGACAATTTCATCACTCGCTTGCGACGAAAGCTTGAAAGAGATCCTCGTACGCCCACGCTGATTGTGACAGTGCGAGGGCACGGTTACCGGTTTTGTCCCGAAGGAGCTGACTAGCCGGGCAGGCTTCGCCGGGAGTCTCCCATGGCGCCGAACCGCCGCCAGCGCTACCGCGAGTGGCATGCACCAGCTTGAGTTTTCGAGCGGCTCGGTCAAGCCGCAATGCAAAGGGTGGATCGCCGCATTTTTTACGGACTCTCCCTTTCACTATTCAGACGCAGACGATACAACCAGCCCCATAGGCCATAACGCGCGATAGCCCTGGAAGATTGATGAACGCTGGCTCCTCGCTAACCCAGATGGTTCAGGAACTCGCTGAACCGAGTCGGGATCCCCTCCTCACCGAATTCGTGGAGCGCTTCGAGAGCGCGGTCGACGATCGCTATCTGCTTCAGCACGGCCTCGAAGTCCTCTCTTACCAACTCCTCGATACCTACCGATTCTATTCCGTGCACCGGACCGGAGATATCAAGGTACGTATCGAAGTCTTGGATCCGGATCACTCCCAAAGTCCTCAGCCCGGCGAACCTCGCTCCGAGACGACGCTGATCGAAATTCTCACCGAGGACCACCCCTTTGTGATCGATACGATCGCTCTCTTCCTGAACTTTGCCGGTCTCAGAACGCACTCGAGCTGCTTCGTGGCGTTGCGGGCACACCGTGATTCCAACGGGGAGCTCAAGAGTTTTTCTCCACACCGAGAACCAGCCCTGAGTACCGCGCACCTCCGCGAGAGCGGCGACGGCCTCGACACCACCCGAGTCGAAGAAGACTTTCGACCCGGGGAAGCGGGGGCGAACGATGACTCTGAAAACGGCGCGAGCTCGACCCTTACCGAAGATTCGAACTGCACGCAGGAAGTCCTCGGCCGATTTGAAGTTACCGGCCGCCTCGACACTTCCTTTCAAGAACAGGTCAAGCAAGCGATCGAATCAAGGCTTTCGGTCGCGCGGCTCGTCGTCGACGAATTTCGAGGGATGAAATCAGCACTCCGAGAGCTGGCCCGAAATCATCTCTCGCTGCTGCCGAACGCAACTCCGCAAGAGCGGGGTGTGATCGAGGATGTGCGTGATCTCGTCGGGTGGATTTTGCAGGATAACTTTATTCTGATCGGCATGAGCTTCTACCAGGCGGAGTCGCCACCCCGGCGCTTACCCGAGCGCGGGCTCGGCTATCAAAACGTTCCCGATGAAGATCTGCAGGAAGTAGTCGCGCGGACGGCGCTGATGCGCACCAGCAAACGCAAACTCATCCGCTGGGTCAATGTCTATAAGAGCCAAGAAGAGTCGCTCATCCATCGGGCCGGCAAGATCGATAACTTCATTTTTCGGGGCTATTCCGCTTCGGGTGAGCTCATCGGTTTTTACCATCTCCGAGGGCTTTTTACTTTTAAAGCGATTCAGACTCTCGGCGGCCAAGTCCCCTTTATTCGCCTCAAGCTTCTCCGTCTTCTCGAGGAAGGCGGTTTTATGCGTGGGTCGCTGCATTGGAAGGCCTACTCCAACGCCTTTAACTCGATTCCGATCGAGTATCTGTTTGAGGCTCACCCGGTCGAGATCGCCAAAGTAGTCAATCAGATCCTACTGGTCGAAAAGGAGAAAGAACTCCGCACGCACATCGTGATTGATCGGCGGGGTCGCAAGGGGCTCTACTTTTTGGTGCTACCGAGGCAGGGGTACTCAGAGGATCTCAGATCGAGAGTGGAGCAGATTCTGCTCGAAGGACTCGGGGCGACCTATTCCGACTCCCGAGTCTATTTTGGGAAGTTCGACACCGTCCTCCTGACTTTCTTCTTCACGACGACTCAAGACTTCAAGCTGTTTGAGACCAAAGACATCGACGAAAAGGTCCGTCGAGTAGCCGGAACTTGGGAGAATCGATTTTCGAGAGCCTTGGAGAGGGAGGTGGGCAAGGAGCAGGCTGCACGGTTGCTGCATGAGTTTCGCCAAGGATTTTCGAGTGAGTATCAATTCTCGACGCCTCCCGAAGAGGCGGCGGTGGATGTGCTGAGGCTCGAAAAGTTAACTCAGGATAGTAGCCGCGAGATCGGATTCTCCATTCTTCAATCGCCTGAGGACCAGTCTCAGGAGGTGGCCAAACTCAGGGTCTATCTCGAACTCAACGTCTATCTCTCAAGCCTGCTCCCTGTCTTGGATAACTTTGGACTCCATGTGATCGATCAGGCTGCCTATCGGCTTGAACCTGCAAACGGCCCCAATCTCTTTGTTCAGTCCTTTCGGATTGCGGGCATCCGCGGCCCCGACCATCCGGTTGTCGTCCATTCAGAACGCATCATCGAAGCGCTCGAAATGGTCTTCATGGAGCGAGTCGACAACGATGTGATGAATCGTCTCGTGATCGAGGTCGGGCTCTCTTGGCAGGACGTTCTTCTGATTCGCGCCTATGCGAACTACATGCGCCAGCTACGGATCGTCTACACCTTCAACTTTATGTCGACGACTCTGCGTGAATATCCCCACCTCACCAAGCAGCTCGTCAACTATTACCAGACTCGCTTCTCACCCTCGCTCAATTTGTCGATCGAGGAGAGAGAGCGCCGAGCCAAGGCGATCTCAGAGGAGTTCATCGACGGTTTGCAGTCAGTCCCGCTTCAGTCCCAGGACAATTTCCTGCGGCGAATGCTCAATCTTTTCGAAGCGACGCTTCGGACGAGCCGCTACCAGTGCCGGTCACCGGAGCAGGCTGAACGACTCAGCTTTAAGGTCGACCCCGATAAACTCGTCGTCGGCTCGGATCCCAAACCATGGCGCGAGATTTTTGTCCACCACTACAGTGTCGAAGGGGTTCACCTCCGGGGGGGACGATTAGCTCGAGGGGGATTGCGCTGGTCTGACCGGATCGGTGACTACCGCGAAGAGATTCTCGGGTTGATGCGGACCCAGATGGTCAAGAACGTTCTGATTGTGCCCGTCGGCGCCAAGGGTGGATTTGTGGTTCGACGCCCGGCTGACGACCGTGATCTTCGTCGAAAGCAAGCGGACGACGTCTATCGGATCTACATCAACGCTCTCCTCGATATTACCGACAATGTAGTCAACGGAATCGTGGTTCGTCCCGACGGCGTGATTTCATATGACGAAGAGGATCCCTATCTCGTCGTCGCCGCCGATAAGGGGACAGCCCACCTCTCCGATACTGCGAACGCGATCTCTCTCGAACGAGGTTTTTGGCTCGGCGACGCGTTCGCCTCCGGGGGCAAGAACGGGTATGACCATAAGGCGCTCGGTATCACAGCGCGCGGGACTTGGGAGTCGGTCAAGCGCCACTTTCGAGAAGTTGGAACGGATCCGGAGCGCGATCCCATCACCGTCGTCGGAATCGGCGATATGTCGGGGGATGTCTTCGGCAACGGCCTCCTTTTGTCGCGATCTCTGCAACTCGTGGCGGCATTCAATCACCTTCACATCTTTATCGACCCCGATCCCGATCCTAAGGTCAGTTTCGAAGAGCGTAAGCGACTCTTCGAACTAGAACGCTCGACCTGGCGTGACTACGACGAGGCGAAGCTTTCGGACGGGGGAGGGATCTACGAACGGCACGCGAAGTTGCTCGACCTGTCGGGCTCGGCCCAAAAACTCCTCGGATTGAGTGGTCGCTATCATCGCCCCGACGACGTCATTCGATCTATGCTCACCATGAGGGCGGATATGCTGTGGAATGGCGGAATCGGCACCTACATTAGAGGCTCGAAAGAGGACGATCGAGACGTCGGTGATCTCGCCAATAGTTCGGTTCGGGTCGACGCACGCCAAGTGCGAGTTCGCGTCATCGGGGAGGGTGGGAATCTCGGCGTCACCCAAGCGGGGCGGATAGAACTCGCGCTCGCGGGCTGTCGACTCAACACTGACTTTGTCGACAATTCGGCCGGTGTCAACTGCAGCGACCACGAGGTCAATCTTAAGATCTTGCTCGAAGACCAGCTCAAGACTGGCGAGATCTCGGTCTCTGAGCGCAATCAGATTCTAGAGAACCTGGCCGAAGAGGTTTGCAGATCGGTACTTCGTTACAACTACGAGCAGACCTTAATGGTCTCACTGGACGAGCGACGCAGCCGGCGCGACCCCTTTTCGTTCGAGCGAACGATCAAGAGCTTTGAGGATCGCGGACTTATCGTCAGAAAGCGTGACTACCTGCCCACGGTTGAACAACTCACTTCGCGAGCCGGAAAGTCCCAGGGACTGGCGCGCCCCGAGCTCTGCACGCTGGGCGCTTTCGCAAAAATGGAAGTCTACCGAAAGCTGCTAGAGACCAAAGACCTCGACATCCCTTCGCTCGAAGATTACTTCACCGCCTACTTTCCCGATCTACTAGTCAGCCGTTTTTCGAGCGCGTTTCCAAGGCACCTGCTTCACCGCGAAATCACGATGACAGTCATCACGAATCTCATCGTCGATCACGCGGGAGCCACGTTTTTTTCTGACGTTATCCAGGAAACCGGGGTCGGCGTAGCCGAAATCGTCCGAGCTTACCTGCTGGTTGACGAACTCTTCCAATTCTGGGGGATGAAAGAATCCGTGCTCGCTCTCGATGGTCAGGTCCCGGCCGATGTCCAGTACGACGCGATACTTCGGATTGAAGAGGCGATTCGGCGTTCGGTGGCTTGGGTCCTGGGGGGAGAGACTGGCCGCTTGGCTCGGGTCGAAGCCTATCGGCCTCAATACACCGAGCTTCTTAAGGCCTACGAATCGCAGCTTCCGCAGAGTTTAGCCGAGCCGGAGCAGCGGCACTTCAAGCTCTCCGAGGATATCTACTACGGGGCCGGTTTTACGATTGGTCTCCCCGTTCGACTGGCGAGGATTACCTATCTACCCGCGGGACTCCGCATCGTCGATATCTGCTTCCTGCCCCAAGCGAGCGTCCCCGAGGTAACAAAGCTCTACTTCCGAATCGGTCAGCTCAGCCAGATTTTCCCGCTCGTACGAACTCTCGACGACCACTCATTTCTCGGGCGCTGGGAGAGCTTGATGGTTCGAATGGTCAGAAACTCGCTCTTGGATTCGCTCTGGAGTCTGACGAACCGAGTCGTCAGGTCGCTGCGTGACGATAGTATCGCGACCAAGGATTGGACCGACGAGGGAATGAAGCGGGCGGAGGCGTCACCCTACTTTGAGGAGATCCGGTTGGATATTGCCGAGTTGCTCCGCGAAGACCTCAGCACCGCCTCACTTCCTGTGGTCGCCTGGCGACTCTCGCGCGGATTTGGTAGCTAGCAGCAACCCGGCCGAGTCGTTTTTCAAATTGGGGCTGGCCGAGATTCGGGCGCGGGGGCGTTTGCCGGCCTGCGTTCTGTTGAAAGCTTTTGGCAAAACTAGCCGCTGTGCCCGGTAGCACCACTAGAATGAGTTTTGGGGCGGGAGGCTATGCCCGCAGGCGCGGTGGTCACGCAAGCTCAAAACTCCTGCTAACCGCCGGTCTCGACCCACTTATGATGAAGAAAGAATGGAGCAATTTCCTCCGGGCTAGAATTGCATCCGCTCTTCCTCTTGCTGAGCTTCGATCGTGTAGCGAGTCCAAGGTATCGCCTTGAGTCGCGCTTTGGCGATGGGTTTGCCACTCTTGAGACAGATGCCGTAGGTGCCCGCCTCGATTCGCTCGAGTGCCTCGTCGATCTCGCGGACGACGTTGGTACCACTCTCAAGGAGACTCAGCATGTACTCGCGTTCCGAGGCATCTGAGCCCTGATCGGCTGAATCCCCACCTGCGCTCTGCCCATCGTTACTCTGCTCGATACTCGAAATATCGCCGGTCGCAATCCGTCGACGCTCGGTTAGAAGCTCTCGGAAATAGTCGAGGTCTTTTTTGGTCAGTTTCTTGGTCATCGTTTATTCACTCCGAACTAAGGCTTGGTACGGCGCTCGATCGATCCCGCTGGCTCACGGAGCCCTCTCGGGGCAGCTCCTGAGGTATCTATCGCATTGTAGAATTGGGTCTTAGGGTCAATTCAGCGAAGTCGGATCGCAACCGTCCCCGGACGGCCCGGAACTTTAGGGACCGGGGCACCCGGGATCAACCTGTTTTCTCGGATAATTCGAGATCTCAGTGTAGTCGGAATATCCTCAACTCGTGGCTCTGAGCACGAGAACCGAGAAATAGCTCAAATAGACGACGAGGAGACTGAGCGCCGCGTAGCGGTTGAGCCGTTTGCCTAGAAGGAGCGGACCCAGAAGGGCCGAGATACTGAGCATAAAGGTGAGATCGAGAAGAAGGCCGGAGGGGGAGATATTGAGGGGGAGGATGAGCGAGGCGGTGCCGAGAACTGCCAACGAGTTAAAGATATTGGACCCGACGACATTGCCGACGGCGAGGTCGGTGCGACCTTGGAACACCGCGAGGCAAGTGGTGACAAGCTCGGGGAAGCCCGTGGCGGCCGCTACGATCACGGTCGAAACAAATCGATTCGAGACTCCGAGGCTCTCCGCAAGCCCGATTGCACCGTCGACGAGCCAGTTTCCTCCGAGGGCGAGGGCGCCGCTACCGAGCACGACAAGGGTCGTCGCAAAGAGTCCGGAGTTCTCGGACAGGTCATCGCCGACAATCTCGGAGACGGTTTCTTCGATCGCGATCGTCTCTCTCCCCTTCACCTCTTTGCGGGCGATCCGAATCACATAGATTGTGAAGATCGTGAAGAGCGCGAGCATAAATGCTCCCTCGACTCGATCGATGGTGTGAACCCCGGACCCGCGGACAAGAATCGCCACGAGGAAGGTCGAGCCCAGCATGAAAGGATATTCGAGGCGTACAGTGGAGCCCGAGATTGCGAGGGGCCGAATCAGCGAGCCGACCCCGAGTACCAGCCCGATATTAAATATGTTTGATCCGACAACGTTACCCCACGCGACGGCTTGAACTTCGGGGTCCTTAAGGGCGGTGATCTGCGCGGCCACCGAGACGACAAGTTCTGGGAGCGAGGTGCCGAGGGCGACAATTGTTAACCCGACCACGGTCGGTGTCAGCTTGAGTAGGAGGGCGAGGCGAGTCGCTCCGCGAACCAACATCTCAGCCCCGAGGCCGAGCATCACGAGACCGGCGAGCAGCCAGGTCGTGGCGCCGAGGACAGTGAGTGAATCGAGTAGGATCATCGGCACTGGGGTTCCTCTAGCGAGATACGCGGGGCAGAACCCGAAATCTGACAGATTTGGGGTTGCCCTGCAAGTCGATCAAAGAGCCTGGAGGGAGATAATGCTAAAGCGCATGCATGGGGTCATTCGGAGTGCTAATGGGAAGATAGGGTCGGTGGAGGGGCGCTGTTGACCAGGTAGTCACACACGCTGGTTATGGAAAGGCATTGAAGGCGGCCTGGATAAAGGTGCTCACGGGAGCTTGCTCGCGGAAATCTTCAGCTCCGTCGCGGAGGATCTGCACAGCCTTGACGACCTCTTGGTAGAGTTCGTCTGAGTAGAGCAGCTGACCGATCGTGCCGTAGGGACCGGCGAGCTGGTACACCGCGCGGTCGAGATTTGCGAGGATACTTTTGAGCTGTTCGTCTACCTCGGCGTCGGCGAGGAGCGAGTAAAGAGGACCTGGGCCGTTGACGATTCGATCGAGCAACGTTTCGACCTTTTCGCGCGTTTCGGGATCACGCACCACCATGTGGAGCACACCTTCTTCGCTTTGGAGGTCGGTTGTAAAGTCGGCGACATTGTTGACAATCTCTTCGACTCGCTCTCCCGTATCGGGACTGAGCAGCACTCGAAGACCGCTGTCCGGCTGAGAGGCCTCTTCGGTGAGCTTTGCGAAGCTATCAACGCTAGTTTTGACGCTTTCTGCGACTTCAGCATCGTTCGTCAGAAGATAGATTAAGTTGTCCTCTTGAGTCGTCCGGCTGATGAGCAGTTCAAACTCTTCGAGAATGTTGTTGATTCGCTCTGACATCTCTTGGTCGGTCAGCATGCGACCCAATGGGCCCTTACCCGCTTTGAGATCAGCGGTGATATCACGAATGTTGTCGAGTGAACTCTTGAGCGATTCCCGGTTTTCTGAAATCAGGGCCCCAGCTTCAGTAAGGAGATTCTCAGTGGCCGTACCTCGGAGATTCTCGGCGCTCGCGAGTTTCCCTTCCTTCCCAGGGAAGTAATCGACGAATTTTCCGCCGAGAGTACTCGCGTCCATCACGGTGAGGGTGTAATCCTCGCCGGGCTCGATCTCGCGGACAAGTTCGAGACTCACGAGAATTGAGTTCTTATCGGGTTCGTAAGAGATACCCGTCACCTCGCCCATTTCGTGCCCGAGGATGCGGACTGAATCACCGACCCGAAGGCCGGCGATATTGTCGAAGTAGGCGGTGATCCGAAAGGTCCCTTCCCGACCTGCAAAGCCCTCCAGAAAGACGGCGACCGCGAGCAGTATGCCGAGGGCGGTGAGGAAGACCAAGCCGACGATGAAATCACGCATCACTTTGGAATCCTTAGGTTCTGGAACTCTCGGGTTTTTGGGAACTCGGGGCCGGAGGCCGCTTCGATCCACGTTCCGAAGACTCATCTCGGCCGGGTTGACTTCGGCTTAATGGACCCTCGATCTCCCCGTGGATGAACTGATAGACCGCGGGGTCCTCCGAGTTGCGGATCTCCTCTGCGGTTCCCACTGCGTGCAATCTTCCGTCGTGCAGAAGCCCGATACGGTCGGCGATCGCGTAGGCCGATCCCATATCGTGCGTCACGACTACTTGGGCGACCTGAAAGCGTTGTTTCATGGTGTTGACCATCACATTGATAATGCTTGAAGAGATCGGGTCGAGTCCCGAAGTCGGTTCGTCGTAGAGGATAATCTCGGGTTGAGTGACAAGAGCGCGGGCTAGCCCAGCCCGCTTACGCATCCCTCCCGAGACTTCCGAGGGGAATTTTTGACCGTGGTCTTGAAGCTCTACCATCGAGAGCACTTCGTGGGTCCGCTCGCGAATCTCTTTTTTGGTACTCCCCCCATGTTCTCGTAGTGGAAGCGCCACGTTGTCTTGGATCGTCATCCAGTTGAGGAGCGCGGCGTCCTGAAAGAGGTAGCCGATCCGGCGACGGTGCTCCCTAATCTGCGAGTGAGTCAAGGTCGAGACATCATGGCCAAAAACGAGGACCCTTCCGAGGTCGGGCTTGAGGAGCCCGACGATGTGCCGAAGCGTTACACTCTTACCAATTCCACTTCGGCCAATTATGACGAAGGTCTCACCGGCCGCGACTTGAAGATCGAGCCCGTCGAGTATCGTGCGATCACCAAATGACTTTCTAACGCCCTCAATATCGATAATCACCGGTAGACCACCCAGCTCAAGATATAACTCAACACGAGGACTAGCAGGAACGACACCACCACCGCGCGACGCGTCCGCTGACCCACTCCGGTGGCTCCGCCCGAAGTCTTCATTCCTTGAGTGCAGCCGACCAGGGCGATCACGATTCCAAAAACCACAGCCTTGATGAGACTCTGATTGACATCCTTACGCGACAGCGCCGAGAGGGCTTCGGTTTTGTAAATGACCCAGGAGACGTCGAACTGAGACTTCGAGATCATCGCCCCGCCGATCACG